>JAISTX010000059.1 GCA_031272365.1 Eubacteriales Family XIII. Incertae Sedis bacterium | reverse complement strand
GTCGTACAGCGTCTTCGTGATCGCCGCCGTCAGCGTCGTCTTGCCGTGGTCGATGTGCCCGATCGTGCCGATGTTCACATGCGGCTTCGTCCTTTCAAACTTTGCTTTCGCCATTTTCTACAATCCTCCTTGTGAATCCCACTGCTCAGTCGCAACCTCTATTAGAGCATGAAACCCGCCGAATGTCAAACAAAAATCGCTGTCCCGGCAGCCCAAAAGGCGGAAAGACGAGCGTGTGGGGGCGCCCGCCTTTCCTAAAAGATTGTGGGTAAGGCTGCAGATTCGAATATCCAAAAAGCAACTCGAACGCTGCCTTGATTCCATAATGCCTTAATGCAGGTCGAATGTCAATATATTCGTCATAAAGATGTTGTTAAATCTTTATGCTCAAAATACTATTCAATATTATGGAAGATAAAGATTGTGGTGTAAGTGATGGTGGGCGTCATGAAGAAAGAGTTTTTTTCGTTGTCTGAAAGAATCAAATCCCTGCGGGAGAAGGCGGGGCGCACGCAGCTGGAGCTCGCGACGGAGCTCGGCGTGGGGCGCACTTCCGTGAGCAGCTGGGAGATGGGATTTTCCGCCCCGTCCACCGCGATGGTCGTCGAGCTCGCGCGCGTCTTCTCCGTGACGACGGACTACCTGCTCGGCAACGAATGCGAAAGCACCGTAGACGTCAGCGGCCTCTCCGCCAACGAAGTCTCCATCGTAGTAGAAGTCATAGAAGGCATGCGCGGCAACCGCAAAGCGTGAGCCGCGTATAATCCGCAACGTTTTACTTTGTCAAAAAAGCGTATACTCAGCAAAAACGCAGTTTTTTTTGCCGTTTTTGCTGAGTATAAATTGCTATGGCGCCGTGAGGACCGATACTGACGGCGGCGTCCATTTGCCGTTGAGGTGGGTCTGTCCGCTGGCCGTGCTGGTCGTGCCGCCGTTGCCGAATTCGTGCCAGCCGTTCCAGCCCGCGCTGTAGACATCGCCGGGGGCGTCGCCGATCAGCACCATCGTCGTGTCAAAGCCGCCGGTCACCCAGCGCACATCCCTGCCGGATAGCGCCGTGACCCTCGTAAAGGAACCGAGATTCGTCGTGTTCCCGAAGCCCGTCTTGTTGTACTCTGAATTGCCCGTTACATAGACATCCTGGTTTGTGAGCAGCGCGATGGAGCAGTCGCCGTTGCCGGCCACCATCTGCACGCCGCGCAGGCCTGTGTCAAACGGCGTTTTTTGCGTGGATGTCGTGCCGATGTTGCCGCCCTTATTGATGCCAAACGAGTAGAGCACCCGATTCTCGCCCGTGATGGCGAAGATCACGTTGGAGACATCGTAGTAAACGCCCGTGATGAATTTCACATCCGTCAGGCCGGAGTATTTGTCCGGAAGGTTGTCCTGCCCGTTGTCCGCCGCGTCGCCGAGCTGGCCATACGTGGCGTCACATCCCCATGTCCATAGGTTGCCGGCCTCATCGACCGCCGCGCCGACGTGGCCGCCCGTGGCGACCATGACCATCTTCGGGAGGACGTTGCCGGGTGCCGCGCCGGCGCGGGTCTTCGTGACCTTGTACGGCGTCTTCACGCGCGTCCCGACCGAGCCACCGTCGCCGCATTGCCCTTCCGAATTGTAGCCCCAGGTGTAGACCTCGCCGGCATCCGACAGCGCGACCATATCCCAGCCGCCGCAAGCAATCTCCGTGATTTTCACGCCGACCAGCCCTTCCACGCGTTTCGGCCTGGTCTGGTTGGTTTCGTTGCCGTGACCGAGTGCGTACGCGGTGCCGTCGCCCCACGTATAAACGCTCCCGTCCTCCAGCACAGCCGCACTGATGCCCTCCAGCGCGACGCCGCCCGCATCGATGTCGATGGCCTTGCCCGGCAAATCCACCTGCCGCGGCGTCCACACCTGCAGGCTATCTTTGTTTGAAGCTATACCGCATTGCCCGTTGTCGTTGACGCCCCACGCGTAAACCCGCCCGTCCTTCGTCAGCGCGAGCGTGTGGTAGCTGCCCATCTCGACCTTCACGAACTGCGTGGACCAGACGGTCTCGTAGATGAGGTTGCTTTGCACATTCGCGTAGGTGCCCGTGCCCTTGACCTTCACCCACTCTTTGAAGGTGTAGTCCGGGTCGCTGGGATCCACCGGAAGCATGGCGGCGTCCCCCTCACCCACAAGCTCCGTTTTGTAGACAATCTTGTCCTCTTCACGCGCGCCCCGGTTGTCCCGGAACACCACGGTGAACGCCGTTCGCCACTGCGCCTCATACACGAGGTCGCTCTGCACGTTCGCGAAGGTCCCCGTCCCGGAGACAAGCTGCCACCCGGTGAAGAGATATCCATCCTTTTCCGGATTTGCGGGCGCCTGGACGGCCGTCCCCGCGTACACGGAGGTATTCAAGTATTCTGTCGCAGGGGTCATGCCATCCCGGAACAGGACGTCGAAGATATCCGGTACCGGGCCCGGATCCGGCACCGGCTCGACATCGGGCTTCTTCGCCAGCGTCCCGAACCGCTGCGAATCCTCGTACGCGTTCCGCTCGATCTCGTCTGTGCTCAGCTTCTTCCCGTAGATGCGGATGGACGCGATCTCGCCGTAGTAATAGCTCGGACCGGCGCCCTGCCCCGTCGTCCCCCACCGCCGTGCGACATAGAACGGGAAATCCTTGAACGCGATCGCCGAACTGTTCACCCGCGTCGTCAGCGTATTTTTGAGTTGGCCGTCGATATACGCCTGACGGATATAGGATTTCGCGGTTCCGTTTGCCGCCGCCAGCGTCACGTCCGGATCGTAGTTGTAGACCACGCAATGTGTCTGGAACGTCTTCGTGTCGCTCGTATACGGGTACTCCATCGGGTCGTTTTCAATCGCGTAGTCATTCGTATGCATCACCGTGCTGCTGTTCCGCGACAGCCCGAACCCACCCTTCTGATCGCCCAGATTCCAGTTCGCGCCATGCTCAAAGACCATCCCGCTCTTCGTCGACGCGGGGCGGAACACCACCTCCACGGTGATCGTGCTGTACGCCGTCAGGTCAAGATTCTCGAGCGTCACGCCGTAGTCGCCGTCCCCGTCAAAATAGATGGCCTGGTCGCGGACCGGGTTTTTATTATTGGAAAAAACGAGTTTCATGTCGTGGCCGTTGCCGGAAATGTCGTGCCATACCGCAGTCTGGCCCGCGTCGTGGTGCGCCTCGCCGTTTGCCTGCCGGACGTTGTCGATGCCGTCAAAATGCGCGATGAGGCCATCCGTCGCGTAGCCGGGCGACGCAGGGCTGATCAGCAGGTAGAACGTCGCCCCATCCTTGCCGTCTTTCCAGGTGGCGGCCGAAAAGCCGGCCAGGGGCTCGCTCGCAGGCCCGACATTGGGCAGCCCGAACGTCTTCTCGAAATAATAACTGACCTTGCCGTCGCGCACGGCCGTGACATCCACCTCGAAGGATTTTGCGTTTTGCTGCGCGCCCACGACCGAGGCGTAGCTGACCGCGAGCGCGTTGCCCTGGTAGTCGCCGCCGAGGACGTCGATGGCCTTCCCCAGCGTGTCGCCTTCGCGCATATAGTACAGGCGCCCCGTGGGGGAGAGGGTCACGCCGTCGTCGCTGATGTAGAGCAGCGCCCCGCCGCGCGCGACGGCCGGCGCCTCCTCGGCGTAGACGACCTTGATCTCCTTCGCGCCCACGAGGGTCTTGCGGATGTAGTCCGAGGCAGTCTCGGCGATCTGCTTGTCGGAGGCCTTGCGCTCCGTCTGGCCGAGGAAATTGGTGCCGTAGACGAGGAAGGACCCCGCCGCCGCGATCACGATGACCGCGATAACGAGCGTCACGATGACCTCGACGAGGGTGAAGCCTTTGCGGCTGTTCTTGAGGGGCGTTATCGAAAAACTACGCATTCCCGCTCATCCTCTTCTGCCAGATGAAATTGTCCGTGTCGAAATGGCTGCAGACGTTGTTGCCGTGGTCGCGGTCGTCGCAGAACAGCCGGTCCGCGAGCGTGCCCGTGACCTGCGGCTGGCTGCTGAACGCGTGGATGCCGCCCATTCCGTCCGCCCCCGTCACGTTGCCCGTGATCAGCGGGTTGCCCTGCACGCGCATCGTCGCGACGCCGAGCGTGGGGTGGTTGTAGAGGAAGATGCCGTGTTTGTCCAAGCTGTCGTGGTCCTCCGGGTCTGTGGATAGGTTGTTTGCGTCGAAATTCAGGTTCAGCGTGCCGCCCGTCAGCACGAGGCCGTCCTTGCCCTCGCCCTTGGCGTCCTTGCCGCCGAGGATGAAGATGTCGCCCGTGACCGTGCCGCCCTTGACCGTCAGCGAGGCGCCCGCGCGGACGACGATATTGCCCGTCACCGTCGCGCCGTCGAGGATCAGCTCGCCGCCCGGGTTCACGAGGATCGTCTGCGCCGCGCCCGCCGGGCCGGTGATTTTTGCGGCCGGGCCAAGCGTCAAGACGTGGCGGTTCTCAACGACGATCGCCGCATTATTGATTTTGGTCGCCGGCGCGCCGCCGGTCGGCCCGATGACGGACTGGCGCACGGTCTGGCCGACGCCCGGGTCCGCAAAGACGAGCTGCGCCTTCGCCTCCGTCTGGGCGGGGTCAATAGCGCCCCCGATGGCCAGCTCGGTCTGGATTTTCTGGATGCCGTCGGGGAACCCCTTCGCGGCCTCGCCGAGGGTCGTGCCCCGCACCGTGTAGAGCTGGAAGTCCTCGATGGCCAAGCCGCCCTGCACCGTCAGTCGTTTTCCGTCCTTGTCCGCGTTCGTTTTGTCCGCGTCCGTGAAGTAGAGGCCGAGCTTGCCATAGGAGGAGGCCTTCGCCTTCGTGTAGTCTTGGTTGCCCGGATCGGTCTCCCGCCAGGGCCCGAGCGTCACGTCCATCGCGCCCGGGTTCGCGTCGCTTTGCGCCGCCGTATAGTAGTAGACGCCCGCGTGCTGGTATTTTGCGTCGGTGCTGTCTTTGTCCACGTTGGCCACCGTCGGCAGGAGCAGGATGCCCTTCGTGGCGCGCCCCGGGTAGGCACCCGCCACTTCCTGGTACCAGTCGTAGCCGCGTTGGTCCGGGTGGGCGCCTTTGTCGATGCTATGGTCGTCGGCCGACACCGTCGGCCTGTAGTCAAACGCAAGCCGCACGACGAGGTTGTCGCTCGCGCCGCCCGCCGTGTCCACCGTGTATTTGTCGATGAAATGCGCGTAGTAGTCTTTGGTATAGTCGCTCGTGGCAAGCCCCTGCTCGCCTTCCGACGCGCGGGAGTAGTAGTAGGGGTTGAGCACGACGATCTGCGCCGCCTCGTAGGAACCCTCGTCCGCCGGATCCACGGGGACCGCTTTCTCCGTCTGCGGAATGCCCTCGCCGTCGGTCCAAGTCCAGCCCGTTTTGACCTCGTCCTTCTCCAGCACGGCGAGCTTGCCCGGCTCGGCGATTTTGCCCGGCCCCTCGAGCTTGCCCGGCCCGAGCACCGGGTTGAAATACGCCCAGCCTTTCGGGTGCCCGAGCTGCCACGCGGGCTTCGCGGCCGTCTGCCACAGCCCCGGCTCCATGACGGCGTCCGAGCCGCCCCCGCCGCCCTGCGCAGGCTTTTCTATCATGGCGAGCGCCGCCGTGACCAGACCCGTATCGGGCACCGCGTCGAGCAGATCCGCACTTTGCTCCGTGAAGCTCGTCTGCTTCGCGAGCGCCAGCGTCGTGGTCACCTTTTCCGTGGTACCGGCGTAGGTCGCCTCGACCTCGATGGAGATCTCCAGCGGATAAGGGATCCGCTTGCCCTCGTAAACGATCTCCCCTGTGCGCACTGCCTTGACCGTGACTTTCGCCTCGCCCAAGCCGCTGCCGAGGTCCGCCTCGCCGTATTCCTGTGGTGGGAATTCACCGCTCTTCCCCAAGTCGCGCAGCAGCTTCTGCCGGTCCATCATCCCGAGGTCGGTCGAGGACGCCGTCGTCGTCCCGTCCAGCCAGTTCGCGAACCGGTCGCAGACGGACTGCGCCGTGTAGTAAGCCTGCGTTTTCACCTGCGAAACCTGCGTCCGATGATAGGAAGTCATCGCAACAGAAGAAACGATCATCACGATGATGACCATCACCATCATAGTGACAAGCGCCCAGATCAAAGCGGATCCGCGCCGGCGAAGCCGGCGGAATTGAGAATTGAGAATTGAGAATTGAGAATTATTTTTTTTCATTGTTTTCTCTTGTTGACAAAATGATGCTGGACAGTATTTTTTTGATTGCCTGACATTCATCGTTCAATTCCTTGTACTCCTGCTCCTCTATTGTTTTTGTTTCTTTCAATAATTTCAGCCAATATTCCGTTTCCTGCGCTTCTTTGAGCGCGATATTCATTTTCGCAATAAAATCTGCCCGACTCTGTCCCTGTATCGCTTCATTCACATTCGCCCCAATGCTAGTCCCGCTTTTCAGCAATTGCCGGGCAAGCACAAACTCCCTCTTCCTCTCCAAGCTCCGGCAAACCCCAACAATATTCACCGCAAAATCAAAACTCTTCTCAACAACAATATTCCTCTTCACAATTCCCAATTCTCAATTCTCAATTCTCAATCCTCAATTCTCAATTCTCAATTCTCAATTCTCAATTCCAAGGTACGTTATTCGCACGAACCCGCCGCGGGCGTTGCCGTTCATCGTCAGCGGCGCATAGCTCCCGTCCGCCGCTTTTTTCGGGCTGAAGTTTTCGTCGTAAGGGTCGGGTATCGCGGCAACGTTGTCTGCCGTCTTGCCCCCTGGGGCGCTGCAGATGATATCGGCATCGCGCGCGACCTCCGTCAGGCCGCCGTCCTCCGACCCCAGCAGCTCCTCCCCGCGCCCGCCGATGTTGATAGCCAGGGTTTCGCCGGAAGCAAGGGCGGCCTCGCACGCTGTATAACCGCCTTTGTGCCCGGTGCTCTCGCACCCCGCGCCCCAGGCCTCGACCAGATAGCGGCCGCTGACCCGGACCGGCCAATCCACAGAACGGCCGACCGCGCCCGTGTCATAAGCCTCTCCGAGCTGCTTGAAGCCCTTCGCCTGATCGCCAAAATCGCCGAAGAAAGCGGCGAAAGGCGCCACGGGGTCCCGCCCGTCCAGCACTGTGTAGGACTCGCGGTCCGCTGTATAGGTATCCGCCTGCGAAGCCACTGCATGGCCCTCAAACACCAGCGTGGTTGGCAAAGCGCCGCCGCTCGGGGCCGCGCCGCCCGCGATCTCTTTCTCGATGGCCGCCGCCTGGTTCTTGCTGTCCGTCGCGCGGATCTCGCTCTTCAGCACCCCGCCGAACGCGCCCAAAATGGCCACGCTCGCAATCGCGATGATCGCCATGGCCACCATCGTCTCCACAAGCGTAAAGCCCCGTCGTTTCGTAAAAGGTAAAATCTTCCTCTTCATACTGCTCTGTCTCCGAAGGTCTATATACCCCAAAACAACCGAAAATCACGCAGCACGAAAAAATCGGCCGCAACCGCGACCGATCTCTCAGGATTGTTATGGAACAGGGAAATACTTTATTGCTCAGCCGATCGCCTGCCCTTTCGTCTCGATGCCGAAGAGGAGGACTACGGCGGCTACGGCGAGGAAGACTACGGTGAGGACGATGAAGACGCCCACGAAGCCGGCCTCTTCGCCGAGCCTGCTGTAGAGCAGCGGGACGAGCTGGGGGGCGATGAACGCGCCGACGCGGCCGAAGGCCGCCGCCCAGCCGACGCCGACGCCGCGGATGCCCGTCGGGTAGAGCTCGGGCGTGTAGGAGTAGACGCAGCCCCAGGCGCCGAGCGCGAAGAAGTAGAGCAGGGAGCCGCAGACGATGATCTGCGCCACGCTGTCCACGCCCACGCCGCCGAACAGCCAGGCCGCGAACGCGGTGCCCGCGAAGAAGATCGTCAGCACCGAGCGGCGGCCGATCTTCTCGATGAGCAGCCCCGCGATGAAATAGCCCGGCAGCTGCGCGAAGCTCATGATCAGCGTGAAGCGGAAGCTCTCCTCGATGGAGAAGTCCTTCGTGAAGAAGCTCGGCATCCAAAGCACGAAGCCGTAGTAGCCGAAATTGATGCCGAACCAGATGACCCACAGCACGACCGTCGCGCGGCGGTGCTCCTTGGAGAAGAGCGCGCCGATGCCCTTGAGCATGCCGATGTCGGAGGTGACCTTCTCGCCGGGGGCGTCATGGCCGCCCGGCCCGGCCTCTTCGGCCATCCCGGCCTCCGCCTCCAGCTTGGAGACGAGGGCGTCCGCCTCCCGGTGCCGGCCCACCGCGTCGAGGTACCGGGGCGACTCGGGCACCGCGAACCGCAGCACGGCCGCGAAGAACGCGGGCACCGCGCCGATGAAAAACGCGGCGCGCCAGCCCAAGGCCGGGATCGCGAGGTAGGCGACGAGCGCCGAGGCGATCCAGCCCCAGGCCCAGAAGCTCTCGAGGATGACGACGTTGCGCCCGCGGACCTTCACGGGCGAGTATTCGCTGACGAGCGTGGACGCGGCGGGCAGCTCCCCGCCGAGCCCGAAGCCCGTGATGAAACGGCAGATGAGCAGCATCGGGTAGTTTTGCGCGAGGCCGCACAGCACGCTGCCGACGCCGAAGATGATCAGCGTCCACATGATGACCGTGCGCCGCCCGAAGCGGTCCGCCATCATGCCCGAGAGGGCCGCCCCGACGATGAGCGAGAGGAAGCCGATGCTGCTGAGCCAGCCGAGCTGCCCCACGGTCAGCGACCAGTCGCTGCCTATCGAGGCCACGACGCCGCTGACCATCCCCTGGTCCATCGCGTCGAAGAGCCAGCCTATGCCCGTCAGCATGAGGATCGTCCACATGCCTTTCGTCATCGGCAGGCGGTCGATGCGCTGCGCGATGCTCAGAGCCGTCCTTTCCATTACCTTACCCCCACAATCGTATCATCAAAGGCTTATAGGCTTTCCTCGATGCAGGCCTCGTAGATGTCCAGGCCCGCCGCAAGCTGCGCGTCCGTCACGCACAGCGGGCACAGGAAGCGGATCACGTTGCCGTACGTCCCCGCGCTCTCGAGGATGAGGCCCTTCTTCCAGGCGGCCGCGACGATCTTGCCCACGAGCTCGGGGTTCGGCGTCTTCGCCGCGCCGCCCTCCGGCTTGATGTATTCCACGCCCATCATCGCGCCGAGGCCGCGCACGTCGCCGATGGCCGGGTATTTTTCCTTCCACGCGTTGAACCTGGCCATGCAGGTGTCCGCGATGGCGAGCGCCTTCGCCGGGTAGTCCTCGTCCTGCATCTTCTTCAGCACCGCGAGCGCCGCCGCGCACGAGACCGCGTTGCCGTTGAACGTGCCGCCGATCGTGCCCTTCGTCACCCTGTCCATCACCTCTTTGGCGCAGATGACGCCCGAGAGCGGCAGCCCGCCAGCGACCGATTTCGCGAACGTCACGATGTCGACCGGGAAGCCGCCCTCCTTGTAATAATCGGACGAAAACAGCCGCCCGCTGCGCGCGAAGCCCGTCTGCACCTCGTCCGCGACGAGCAGGATGCCGTGCTTGTCGCAGATGGCGCGCACCGCCTTCACCCATTCGAGCGGCGCGGGCACGAAGCCGCCCTCGCCCTGCACGGGCTCGAAGACGATCGCCGCGACGTGCTGCGGGGGCGAGGCGTTCTCGAAGACCTCCTCGAGCTTGTTGACATAATACGCGATTGCGTCATCCCCATCGAGGCCGCCCGGCGCCCGGTACAGGTACGGGAACTCCGCGCGGTAGACGCCGTCCGGGAACGGCCCCATGCCGATGGAATACGCCTTCTTCGCCGTCATCGTCATCGTCAGCGCCGTGCGCCCGTGGAACGCGCCCGAGAACACGATGATGTTCGGCCGCCCCGTCGCGCTGCGCGCGATCTTCACGGCGTTCTCGTCGGCCTCCGCGCCGCTGTTCGCCAGCATGACCTGCACGGGGTCCCCCTTCACGGGGGAGGCCTTCGCGATCGCCTCCGCGAACTCGATGTACCGCGGGTTGGCCGTGATGTTCATCATGGAGTGGAAGAACTTGCCCGCCTGCTCGCGCACCGCCTCCACGACCTCCGGCTGCGAATAGCCCACGTTCATGACGCCGACGCCGCCGACCCAGTCGAGGAAGACGTTGCCGTCGGGGTCCTCGATCATGGCGCCCTCCGCGCGTTCGATCACGAGCGGGTAGATCGTGCTGATGGCGGCGGGGACGATGGCCGCCCTGCGCTCGAGCACGGCCTTGGCCTTTGGCCCGGGCAGTTCGGTTTTCACTTGCGGCAAGGATTCACGTAATGACATATTCGCACCTCTTTTTCTCAATTTTTCCATAATATACTGCGCTTTTCACCTCGACGAGGCTTGCCTGTTATTCTATCATAAAAAACGCCATTGTATGTTTTCTGTGAATTATTTCTGAAATATTACGCGGACGTTACGGGTGAGTCTTGATTTTGTAACAATTTCGTGATACAAATAGAGACAGCATCAACTGCGGGGGGTCATGCCGGCCACCGAGCCGGGAGCCCGTTATAGTGAACTTGAAAGGTATATTTATGGTGAGGATCAGGGAAATTTCGGGACGCGTCCTGAAATGGGGCCATTCATTGAGTTTTGTGCTGACGAGGGCTTACTGGGCGTACTACGCAAAGCGCTTCGGCGCAGCCGCGGCCGCGCTCAGCGTGATCGCCGTATTTGCGCTCTACGGCTTTGCGCTGCCGGCGAGCGCCGTCATCACGCCGGACGGCGAGCTGGCTTCGGCGGAGAAGGCGCTCGGCGGCGTCGAGATACAGCGCCAGGAGCTGCAGTCGATCGAGCGCACGAAGAAGCCCGCCTACGGCGGCCAGGAGGTCGCGCTCGGCTCTATTTCCCCCGACCTGATGACCCTCACCTCGGACACCGGCGAAACGCTCTCGTATGCCGGGTCTTTCCGCATCACGCATTACTGCGCCTGCTCGATCTGCTGTGGCAAGAGCACCGGCATCACGGCGTCCGGCGCACATGTAAGCGAGCAGACGGTGGCGGCGGACTGGAATGTCTTCCCCGTGGGCACCGTCCTGTACATCAAGCATGGCGACAGCCTCTCGCGCAAGGTCGTAGAGGACCGCGGCGGTGGTGTGAACGGGCAGCATATCGACGTCTACGTCCCATCCCATGAGCAGGCGCTCCAGATGGGTTCCTACACGGCGGAGATTTACGTCCCGGTCGCCTGATCTGCAGGGGCATCGATGTTTCCGAAATTCAAACATCTTTCCATCAAGGGGCTGCTTTTGTTTGCCGCGCTGCTCGCGGTGATTTTCGCGTCCGTGCTTGCGGTGCTCTTCTTTGTGCTGGGGCTGGCGAAGGAGCTCCCGGCCGTAGACCCGAACACCAGCTTCGCGGCCTCCGGCACCGCGGCCGACCCGGACAGCGTGGATGGCGGGAGCGAGGGCACTGCGGCCAAGGCGCCCGCCGTCAAGGAGTGGTCGTTCCCGATCCTGTCGGCCGTCACGGGCACGGACGCCTCGTCGGGGCAGGCCGCCGCCTGGGGGCTCGACTACGGCATACAGGGCCTCAACGAGAACGGCGGCATACGCGGGATGCCCGTCAAGAGCATCGTGAAGGACACGTCCGGCAACCCGGACAAGGCCCTGTCCGAGATGCGCAACATCGCGCAGGGGGCCATCGCGGTGTTCGGCCCCGCCGGCAACCAGGAATTCGAGGACGCCCACCAGGAGGCCGTGGACACCGGGATCCCCAACATCGGCTACGCGACATCCGAGGAGATCCGCGGGCAGTTTGCGCCTTTCGTGATCTCCTGCACGGCCGAGCCGGGGAACGACGCCGAGCTTGCCGTCCAGGCGTGGCTCGCGCAAAACCCGGAAATCACGAGCCTCTGCATCCTGTACGACTCCTCCTCGCCCGCCGCCACGGCGCGCATGGAGAAGGCCTCCGACTACGTGCGGTCCCTGGGCGCCCAGGTGGAGCTCGCGGCGAACATCGAGGTAAAGGAGGGCTTCGACGCGGAAGCCGTCGCGAAATCCGCGCTGGAATCGGAAGCGGACGCCTACTACATCGAGACCGGCGCGGAGGCTTTCGTCAGCCTCGCCGCGCAGCTGCGCGCGGCCGACGTCCCGGAAGGCCGCATCCTCGGCGGCAACGAGGCCGCGGCCACCGCCCTCTTCGAATACGCATCCGCGTCCGATCCGGCCGTGGACCTCTCCGGCGTCAACCTATGGAGCCTTTCGGACCCGAAGGGCATCCGCTCGTGGGCCGTCTTCGAGCAGGCCTCGCGGGAGCGCATCGACCCCGACTACCTCGAGACGGCGGCGGACTACTACGAGGCCGTCAACCTCGTCGCGCTCGGCATCGAGACGCTGGAGCTCACGGGGGACATGATGCAGGTGGGCAGCGAGCGGGAGAAGCTCGCCGAATGGCTCTACAACACCGGCGAAATCACCTCCCCGCGCGGCACCTACCGCATCGTCGACGGCGAGAAGATCGTCACGCCGCACCTCCTCAAGATACAAAACGGCGCCTTCGTATTGAACGAGTAGGCGCCGATCGCATCGCAGCCCTGGGCTCGGGCGCCCGGGCGCCCTTTCTTTATTTCACGCTGTACAGGATCTCCCCGTAGCTCGGCAGCGGCCAGTAGCTCTCGTCGACGAGCCCTTCCAGCTTGTCCACCGTGTCGCGGAGCGCGTTCATCGCGCCGATGACCTTCTTCCCGTAGTACTGCGCGAGCTTCAGCGTGTCGCCCTCCTTCGCGCTCGCGATCGCCTTCTCCAGCGCCGCGATGTCCTTGCCGAGCTTCTCCCCCAGGGTGGAGAGCTCCTCGAGCAGATCCTGCTCGAGCTTCGTGCTGAACTTGGCGGAGACCTTCTTCTTCGAGGCGATGGTCTTCGCGACGTTCGCCGAGAAGTCGATCACGGCCGGGACGACGCCCCGGTGCGCGATCTCGAGCATCGAGAGCGCCTCGATGTGCAGGATCTTCACGTAGGCCTCCAGCAGCAGCTCTGTGCGGGACTCCACCTCGGTCTTCGTGAGCACGCCGTGGCGCTCCAGAAGCGCGATGTTCTCCGGCTTCGTGAAGTACGGCAGCGCGTCCGTCGTCGTCTTGAGGTTGAGCAGCCCGCGCTTCTTCGCCTCTGCGACCCACTCCTCCGCGTAGTTGTTGCCGTTGAAGACGATGCGCCAGTGCTTCGTAATCGTGTCCTTCACGATCTTCGCGATCTCCGCGTTCAGATCCTTCGCCTTCTCCAGCTTGTCCGCGAACTCGCCGAGCACGTCCGCGACGATCGTGTTCAGGATGAACAGCGGCCCCGCGATGGACAGCGAGGAGCCGACCATGCGGAACTCGAATTTGTTGCCCGTGAAGGCGAACGGCGACGTGCGGTTGCGGTCCGTCGTGTCCTTCGGGAAATGCGGGAGGACGTCGACGCCGATGTCCATCTGCACGCGCGCCTTGCTGACCGGGTCGACGCCCGTCATGATGGACGTCAGGATGTCCGTGAGCTCCTCGCCGAGGAAGATCGAGATGATGGCCGGCGGCGCCTCCGCCTTGCCGAGGCGGTGGTCGTTCTGCGCCGTCGCGACCGACACGCGCAGCAGGTCCTGGTGCAGGTCGACCGCCTTGATGACCGCGGACAGGAACAGCAGGAAGCGCGCGTTCTGCGCCGGCGTCTTGCCGGGGTCGAGCAGGTTGTCGCCCTTCGTCGTGCCGATCGACCAGTTGCAGTGCTTGCCGCTGCCGTTGACACCCGCGAAAGGCTTCTCGTTCGTCAGGCAGACGAGCCCGTGCTTCGGCGCGACGGTCTTCAGCGTCTCCATGATGAGCTGGTTGTGGTCCGTCGCGCGATTCGCCGTCTCGTAGATCGAGGCGATCTCATGCTGCGCCGGCGCGACCTCGTTGTGGCGCGTCTTGCTCGCGATGCCGAGCGACCACAGCGTCTCGTCGAGGTCCTGCATGAACGCCGCGACCCGGGGCTTGATGACGCCGAAATAATGGTCATCGAGGTCCTGCCCCTTCGGCGGGCCGCTCCCAAACAGCGTGCGCCCCGAGTAGATGAGGTCGGGCCTCTCGTTGTAGACGGATTCGTCGATGAGGAAGTACTCCTGCTCCGCGCCACAGTTGGTGATGATGCCCTCCTCCGCCTTGGAGCCGAAGAGCTTCAGGATGCGCCGCCCCTGCTTGTCGACGGCCTGCATCGAGCGGAGCAGCGGGGTCTTCTTGTCCAGCGCCTCGCCGCTGTAGCTGCAGAACGCCGTCGGGATGTACAGCACGTGCCCCTTCACGAACGCCGGCGAGGTCGGGTCCCACGCGGTGTAGCCGCGCGCCTCGTACGTCTCGCGCACGCCGCCCGTCGGGAAGGAGGACGCGTCCGGCTCGCCCTTCACGAGCTCTTTGCCGGAAAACTCGAGGATGAGCTCGCGGTCGCCCTTGAAGTTCACGAACGACTCGTGCTTCTCCGCCGTGCTGCCCGTCATCGGCTGGAACCAATGCGTGTAATGCGTCGCGCCCTTCTCGAGCGCCCACTCCTTCATCGCGCACGCCACCGCGCCCGCGATCGAGGGGTCGATCAGCGACATATTCTTGATCGACTTCGTCAGCGACGCGTAGACCTCCTTCGGAAGCCTCTTTTTCATCACCTTGTCGTTGAAAACGTTGCTTTCGTACTCCTTGTTCAAATCGTAGAAATCACCCATCGAATCCATCCTTTCTTCCGAACATGACCGCCTGATGCAAATCGCATGAATACCTATAATATAAAACGCGACCGCTCCAATGTCAACGTTTTTTTGGAATAATTCTCATTTTTCGCAATTTTCAGATTATATAACGGGCCGCGCCGCCGCTCATTCCTTGAGCAGGCCCTGCGTCAGCGCGATGCGCACGGCGTCGATGCTGCTCTCCGCGCCGATCTTCTCGAAGATGATCGGCAGCATCACCTTGACCGTGTTGATGGAGATCCCGCGCCCGAGCGCGATCTCCGTCCGGGAAAGCCCCTGCGACAGGTCGAACAGGATCGCCTTCTCCTTCGCCGTGAGCGGCAGGCTGTCGCCCTGGTTGTTCTCGATCCGGTGCTGCGAGCGGACGTGCGCCACCCGCTTGGCGTAGGTCGCCGACTTGCTGCGGATCATCTCGAGCCACTCGCCGGGGATGGTGCATTTCTTCTCCTTGAGCGCCGCGCCCGCGAGCGTGCGCATGGCGTTGCCCATCTCGACGAACTGGGCGATGAAGCCGTTGGGCTCAGCGAGCTCATACGCCTCCTCCAGGACCCGGAACGCCGCCTCCTTCTCCTTGAGATGGTGCCGGGCGACCGCCTCGTACACCTTGAGGCCGATGCGCCCGAGCAGGTAGCGCCTGACGCCGTAGGCGCTCGGGCGGCGGTCTATGAACGCGAGCAGCGTGTGGTAGTTTTTCTCCATGATGTAGTACCGGCATTTCGCGATGTCCGCGAGCCCCATCACGTACGCCTCCGCCTCGCCGCTCATGAAGTCGCTCTTCACCCAGCTCGCCACGCCCTCGCGCTCCTCGATCGACGCGTAGAACCAGCTCTTCGCGATCTCGTTCAGCACGTATTTGTTCGGGGAATTCGAGCGCTCCAGGACCTCGTCGATCTGGCCGAGGATCTCCATGATCCTCGGGTATTTCCCCTGGTACAGGTTCATGCGCAGCAGGTAGAGCAGCGCCCGGTTTTCGATCTCCGACTGCCCCTTCTCGCGCGCCTTGAACGTCGCGGTCATGCCGTACCGCTCGCAGTCCTGCATGTCGCCGCGGAAATACGCGACCTCCGCGCGCGTCAGGTCGTCCGACCCGTACAGGCTGCCGTTCATCGTGTGGTAGCCGAAATGCACCACCTGATCGACCGCCTCGATGAACCGCTCCGGCTCCCCCGCCTCGCTCTTGCCGATCAGGCAGGCGTAGGGGCAGATCGCCGAGTCCACCGCCGGCCCGGTCGCGAGGTAGTTGCTCGCGTCCATATAGCCGTAGGCCTTCTCGAAGCACTCGGAAAAGCCGTAGTCGCCCGTCTCCGAGCATTGCAGGATGCCAAGGAAGCCGAGGTTGTTGTACAGCCCCATGAGGGCGCGGGCGGCGGGCGGCGTCACCACGCCCCGCTCCAGCTCGGAGACGAAATGCCTGAGCACCGCCTCGCAGTCGTCGAACCGCCCGAGCGCGAGGAGGATGCGCGTGTACAGGACGCACGCGGCGGGGTTCTCCTCGAAGAAGGCGTCCGGGGCGCCCTCGAAGATCTTCAGCAGGAAAGCGGCCGCGTGGAAGTCGATGTCGAGCTCCATGGCGGCGACGATGTCCAGGATCGCCTTGTAGTCGCCGCACTTCTTCAAATAACCGATGGCCTCGAGGTTGAAGCCGTTGTGCGAGCACCAATCCGCCGCTGCCGCGTAGACCGCGTCTTTCTCCTCCTCTGTGAGCAGGTTCTGCCGGCTCCTCAGGAAATCGAGGAAAAGGTGGTGGATGTGGTAGGTGCCCATATAGGAGTCGTAGCGGACCAGCGAGGTCCGGCGCATCGTTTCCGTCATGAAAGCGCGCCCGTCCGGGATCGAGCTGATGAAGTCCTCCGACAGGTGCTCGATGAAGGAGAGCTTGATGAGGAAGCGCTTGATCTCCACGGGCAGCTCCTCGTAGAACTGGTCGCTGATCTGGCGCGTGGTGTTGTTCTTGATCGAGTTTTTGATGTAGCCGCGCCCCTCGGGGTTCTTGGTGAGCAGCCGCCCCGCCAGGTTCACGAGGTACGACAGGCCCTCCGTGGAGGACATGATATCGTCCACGAGCGTCGGCGTCACCTCGATGTGCAGCATGTCCAGGTACTCCGCCACCTCGTTTTTCGTGAACACGAGGTCGCTTTCCTCGATCTTGCAAAAGTCATCGTCCCCAAGGTCCAAGTCGTAGGGCGTGATGACCTCCTCGCGCGAGATGAAGATGAACGACACGCCCGGGATCATGCGCACGGCGATGCGCATGAAAAACTGCAGGACCTTTTCGTCATGGATCAGGTGCAGGTCGTCCAGGACCATCACGTAGTTGAAGCGCGGCTTCAGCGTGTCCCGGACGAGCTCCTCCACGCGCGCGAAACGCTCTTCCGAGCCCGGGAAGCCGATCGCGGCCAGTTTCGCGGCATACTCGGGGTTGATCGGGGCGACGGCGTTGCAGTAGGTTTCCCAGAAAAAAATCGGGCTGTTGTCCGCATCCGTGAGCTGGATCCACGTCGTGACCACATCGGTGCTCCGCAGGAAGGAATACACGGCGAATGTCTTCCCGTAGCCGGGGCCAGCGACGATGGAGGTCACTTGCTTGTGGATCGCTCTTTCCAACAATCTGTCGATGCGGGATCGTTGCATGATCGCACCGCTGAAAGAAAGGCGAGAAAAATTAGCGTCTGTTTGTTTCGTTTTTCCCAACTTATTCACCTCTCCAAGCAATTATATTATAAGTGATATTTGTTATAATATACTAACAAATATCTGACGAAAATATCACTTTTCCGTATATCAATGTTTTCTGCTTGAAGTTTCCTGCTTTTTCCGCGCCCGGGGCTTCTTCGTCAGCACAAAGGGGATCGCGTCGTTGACGTGGTCGAGCAGCTCGAAGCCCATCACCTTGCGCACCTCCTCGGGGATCTCCTCGAGGTCGCGCTCGTTCTCGCGCGGGAGCAGCACCTTGCGGATGCCCGCGCGGTGCGCCGCGAGCACCTTCTCGCGGATGCCGCCGACCGGCAGCACTTTGCCGAGGAGGGTGATCTCGCCCGTCATCGCCACGTCCTGGCGCGCGGGGATCTTGGTCAGGGTCGAGAGCGTCGCGAGGCACATCGTCACCCCGGCGGAGGGCCCGTCCTTCGGCGTCGCCCCCTCGGGGATGTGCACGTGGATGTCGTATTTGTCGTAGAAGTTTTCCGCCACGCCCACGTCCTTGGCGATCTTGCGGATGTAGCTGATGCCCGCGCGCGCGCTTTCCTTCATCACGTCGCCGAGCTGCCCGGTCAGCACCACGCCGCCCTTGCCCGCGACCGCCGAGGTCTCGATGGACAGCGTCGTCCCGCCGACCGCCGTCCACGCCAGCCCCGTCGTCACGCCGACGAGCGACTGGTTCTCCACGATGTCGAAGCGGTAGATCCGCTTGCCGAGGTATTTTTCCAGGTTGCCCGGGCGCACGAGCACCCTTTTCACCTTCTCCTCGACGATGCGGCGCGCCGATTTCCGGCAGATGCCGGCGATGCGGCGCTCCAGGTTGCGCACGCCCGACTCCCGCGTGTAGTAGCCGATGATGTCGTGGATCGCGGGCGTCGAGATGGACAGCATCTCCTTCGTGAGCCCGTGCTCCGCAAACTGCTTCGGCACGAGGTACCGCTCGGCGATTTTCACCTTCTCCTGCTCCGTGTACCCCGACACCTCGATGAGCTCCATGCGGTCCAGCAGGGGCCTGGGGATCGTGTCCGTCGTGTTCGCCGTCGTGATGAAGAACACCTTCGACAGGTCGAACGGGAACTCCAGGTAGTGGTCCGTGAACTCCTTGTTTTGCTCCGGGTCGAGCACCTCCAGCAGCGCCGACGCCGGGTCGCCCCGGAAGTCGTTGCCGATCTTGTCTATCTCGTCGAACAGGAAGACGGGGTCCATCGTCTTCGCTTCCTTCATGCCGTTGATGATGCGGCCCGGGATCGAGCCGATGTAGGTGCGCCGGTGCCCGCGGATCTCCGCCTCGTCGCGGACGCCGCCCAGGCTCATCCGCACGAACGAGCGCCCCATCGCCGTCGCGATGGACTTCGCGATCGACGTCTTGCCGACGCCCGGCGGCCCCACGAGGCACAGGATCGGCGCCTTCAGGCCCGGCGCGAGCTCCATCACCGACATGTACTCGAGGATGCGCTCCTTGACCTTGTCGAGGCCGTAGTGGTCGTCGTCCAGCTGCTTCTGCGCCGCCTTGATGTCTATGGCCTTCGCGGAGTACACGTTCCACGGGAGGTCAAACACCCAGTCCACGTAGGAGCGGATGACCGTCGCCTCCGCGCTGCCCGGCTGCATCTTCGCAAGGCGCTTGATCTCCTTCTCGACCTTCTCGTGGATCTTTTTGTCCAGCTTCAGCTTGCCGAGCTTCTTGAGGAAGTCATGCGACTCGTTCTCCGGGGACTCCCCCTCGCCGAGCTCCTGCTGGATCGTGCGGAGCTGCTCGCGGAGGTAGTATTCCTTTTGGTTTTGGTTGATCTTCGAGCGGACCTTCTTGCCGATGTCCTGCTCGATGCGCTCGATCTCGGTCTCCTTCACGATCATCTGCTCGAGGATCTCCAGCCGGTCCTCGAGGGCGAACGCCTCCAGGATCTTCTGCTTCGAATCCGTCTTGAAATCCATATGGGAGGCGATCGTGTCCGCCATGCGCCCGGGGTGCTCGATGGACTCCACGGACGAGATCAGGTCGCCCGGCAGCTTCTGGTTGACCGAGAGGTATTCGTCGAACGCGTCCAGCAGCACCCGGGAAAGGGCCTCCACCTTCGGCGGCGCCTCGTACGGCTCGGCCTCGTCGATCTCCATGACGAGCGCCTCGATGTAGGGGATCTCCGTGATCGCCTCGACGATCTTCCCGCGGCACTGCCCCTCGACGAGCACGCGGATCGAGTCGCCCGGCAGCTTCAGCATCTGCTTGATCTTCGCCACGGTGCCGATCTGGTAGTAGTCGTCCGGCGTCGGCAGCTCCGTGTCCGCGTTCCGCTGGCTCACGAGGAAGACGGACTGCCCGCTCATCATCGCCTTTTCCAGCGCGTTGACGGACTTCTCCCTGCCCACGTCGAAGTGGAAAACCATATTGGGGAATGCCGTAAGCCCGCGCAAGGGGATCACGGGCATCGCCGCCTGCCTCCCTTCGCGCCAGTACGTTTGTGCTTCTTCAGACATTTACGATACGCTCTGCTTCTCCGGGACCGGCGCAGCCTTCTTGACCTGCTTCTTGTTGTCGGAAAGCACGAGCGTCGGGCCGGTGTCCTTCTCGATCGCGGCCTCCGTGATCACGACGCGCTTGATGTCCGGCCGCGACGGGATCTCGAACATGACGTCGGTCATCGTGTGCTCGAAGATGCTCCGGAGCCCGCGCGCGCCCGTCTTGCGCGTGATGGCCTTCTCCGCGATCTTGCGGATCGCGTCCTCCTCGATCTCCAGGTCGACGCCGTCGAGCTTGAACAGCTTCCGGTACTGCTTGAGCAGGGAATTTTTCGGCTCCGTGATGATGCGCACGAGCGCGTCCGAATCGAGCTCCTGCAGCGTGCAGGTCACGGGCAGCCGCCCGACGAACTCGGGGATGAGCCCGTATTTGAGCAGGTCCTCGGACTGCAGCTTGCGCAGGATGTCCGCCGCCTCCTCCCGCGTCGCCTTCACCTCGCTGTTGAAGCCGATCGTCTTCTCGCCGATGCGGCGCAGGATGATCTTGTCGAGGCCGTCGAAGGCCCCGCCGCAGATGAACAGCACGTTCGTCGTGTCGAAGGGGATGAACTCCTGGTGCGGGTGCTTGCGCCCGCCCTGCGGCGGCACGTTGGCCACCGTGCCCTCGATGATTTTCAAAAGCGCCTGCTGCACGCCCTCGCCGGACACGTCGCGCGTGATCGAGACGTTGTCGCCTTTGCGCGATATCTTGTCGATCTCGTCGACGTAGATGATGCCCTTCTGCGCCTTCGCGATGTCGCCGTCGGCCGCCTGGATGAGCTTGAGCAGGATGTTCTCCACGTCCTCGCCGACGTAGCCGGCCTCCGTGAGCGCCGTCGCGTCCGCGATGGCAAACGGCACGTTGAAGATCTTCGCGAGCGTCTGG
Source organism: Eubacteriales Family XIII. Incertae Sedis bacterium (assembly GCA_031272365.1). Lineage (GTDB taxonomy): Bacteria > Bacillota > Clostridia > Peptostreptococcales > Anaerovoracaceae > WRFF01. The sequence goes on along the minus strand of JAISTX010000059.1, from coordinate 58,635 downwards.
GCGAGCAGCGTCTTGCCGGAGCCCGTCGGCCCGATCATCACGATGTTGCTCTTTTGGATCTCGACGCCGTCCGAATCGTACGCGCCCGTGTAGTTGATGCGTTTGTAGTGGTTGTACACCGCGACGGAGAGCACCTTCTTCGCGTCCTCCTGCCCGATCACGTAGTCGGACAGCGCGTCGTAGATCTCCTGCGGCTTCGGCACGTAGAGCTTGCCGGGGTCGCCGCCGTACACGCGGTTCTCGCGCGCGAACTGCTCCTCCTCCTCCCGGAGGATCTCCATGCATAGCTCGATGCAGTCGTTGCAGATGTAGACGCTCGGGCCCGCGATCAGCCGCTTCACCTCGTCCTGCGTCTTCCCGCAGAACGAGCATCTCAGTTGTTTCCTGTCTTCGTATTGACTCATGTTCCGTCTCCCGGTCTTACTTCTTCTCACCCGCCACGGCATGGGACGCGATCACCTTGTCAACGAGCCCGTATGCCGCGGCTTCCTCCGCCGTCATCCAATTGTCGCGCTCCGTGTCCACGGCGACGCGATCGTAAGCCTGCCCCGTACGCTCCGCGAGGATGCGGTTGAGCCTTTCCTTCGTTTTCACGATATGCTCTGCGGCGATCTGGATATCCGTCGCCTGGCCCTGCGCACCCCCCATCGGTTGGTGAATCATGATCTCCGCGTTCGGCAAGACATAGCGCTTGCCTTTCGCGCCCGCCGCCAGCAGGAAGGCGCCCATCGACGCCGCCATGCCGAGGCAGATCGTACTCACATCCGAACGGATATATTGCATTGTATCATAAATCGCGAGCCCTGCGGAAACACTTCCGCCGGGGCTGTTGATGTACAGGCTGATGTCCTTGTCGCTGTCCTCCGCTTCGAGGAACAGCAGCTGCGCGACCACGAGCCCGGCCGTGTGCTCGTTGACCTCCTCGCCGAGGATGACGATGCGGTCTTTGAGCAGCCGCGAATAGATGTCAAACGCGCGCTCGCCGTGCCCGGTCGATTCGATGACTGTGGGGACAAGATACGATTTCATGATTGCGCCTCCTCCTGCGCGGGGGCTGGCGTCGCCACCGCGTTTTCATAAACATAGTCCACTGCCTTCCGGTTCTTGATGTCCTCCCGCAGCAAGCGCACCTGGTAGTCGCCGAGCATGTCGCGCAGCCCTTCCGGCTCCATGCCGTACATCTCGGCCATCTTCCCCAGCTCGCCCTCGACCTCCTCGTCGCTCGCGGAGAAGCCCTCCTGCCGCGCGATGCCCGCGATCAGCAGGCGCATCTTCACCTGCCGGTACGCGTCGTCCTTCATGCGCTCCCGCAGCGCCTCGGGCTGCTGCCCCGAGATCTGGAAAAACTGCTCCAGGGCGATGCCCTGCTGCTTCATGTTCTGCCCGAACTCCCGCACCATCTCGTCCACGCGGTCCTCGACCATCACGTCGGGCACCTCCACCTCGTTCGCCTCGTAAATCTTCCCTAGGACCTGGTCCTTCATCTCCGCTTCCGCGCGCTGCCCCGCCTGCTCCTCGAGGTTTTTCTTGATGTCCGCCTTGAGCTCGTCGAGCGTGTCAAACTCACTGATGTCCTGCGCAAACTCGTCGTTGAGCTCGGGCTTCTCCTCGGCCTTGACCTCATTGACCTTCACGTGGAAGACGGCCGCCTTGCCCGCGAGCTCCTCCGCGTGGTACTCCTCGGGGAACGTCACGTTCACGTCCAGCTCCTCGCCCGCCTTCTTGCCGACGAGCTGCTCCTCGAAGCCCGGTATGAAGGCGCCGGAGCCTATTTTCAGGGACTGCCCCTCCGCCGTGCCGCCTTCGAACGCCACGCCGCCTAAGGTCCCCGCATAGTCGATGTTCACCAGGTCGCCGTCCGCCACCACGCCCCCTTCGCCCTTGTCGACGAAGCGCGCCCCGCGGCTCTGCGCCTGCTCCAGCTGCTTGTCCACGTCCGCGTCCGTGACGCCGTATTCGATCTCCGTGATCACGATGCCCTCGTAGCCCTTGACCTCCACCTCGGGCGCGACCTCGACGGCGAACCGCACCGTGAACCCGTCGCCGTGCGGCAGCTCCGGCACGTCCGCCTCGGGCCGGTCGATCGGGTCGATGTCCAGCGCCTGCAGCGCCTCCGGGTAATGCGCCTGGAGCAGCCCCTCCAGCGCCTCCTGGTCGAAGATGTGCTCCCCGTAATGCCTTTCAATAATTTTCCTGGGTGCCTTGCCGGGACGGAACCCGTCGATGCGGAACTCGCCCTTGTTTTTCTTGTACGCCTCTATCAGCGCATTTTCCCATTCCTCCGCACTGAAAGCGATTGTAAATGTGATTTTGTTCCCTTCTTTGCCGATCAAGCTGGCTTCCATGCGTTCTTTCCTTCCTCAACTGCTTTCTTCCAATACATACTTAGTTGTTATTCTACCATACCTACCCGCACAATGTCACGTAAAGAATTTCCAAATACATGAAAAAGGGCGGCTCCGCGCCGCCCTTTTTTCACCCTGCCTGTATCACCAGCCTTCACCGTTCGGCGCCTGTTGGCCTTGGCCCCGCTGGGGCGCGTTTTGGAACGGGTTCGTCTCCTGCTCGATCTTCTCGAGCTCCGATTGCGAGGCGAGCGTCACCTTCGTCTCGAGGGTCTCGCCGTCGCGGTTGTACGTCACGGTCACGACGTCGCCCGCGCTGTAGCCGAGCAGCGCCTTCACGAGGGCGGCGCTCCCGGCGATCTCCTGGCCGTCGACCGCCGTGATCACGTCCGTGACCTTGAGGCCCGCGTTCTTCGCCGGCGACCCCTCGTTCACGGCCGTGAGGCAGGCGCCCTGGTCCACCTTCAGCTCCACGTTGGGGTAGTTTTCCTTGACGTAGCCCACGTCGACCGCCGAGACGCCCATGTAGACCCGCTCGAAGCTGCCCTCGTTGATGACCTTTTCAATAATGGGCGCGGCCGTGTCAATCGGGATCGCGAAGCCCATGCCCTCCGCGCTCGCCTTCGCGGTGTTGACGCCGATGACCTGCCCCTGGCTGTTGAGCAGCGGGCCGCCGCTGTTGCCGCTGTTGATCGCGGCGTCCACCTGGATCAGCCCTTCCATGCTCACGACGTTCATGCCCGTGTCGTCCGCCACCTCGATGGTGCGGTCGAGCCCGCTGACGACGCCCTGCGTGATGCTGCTCTTGAACTCAAGGCCGAGCGGGTTGCCGATCGCCGCGACGTAGGAGCCGATCTGGATGTCGCTCGAGCTCCCGATCTCGACGGGCACGAGGCCGTCCGCCTCGATCTTGACGACCGCGAGGTCCAGGCTCTTGTCGTTCCAGATGACCTTGCCTTCCTCCTCTTCGCCCGTGTTCAGGAGCACCTTGATGGTGTCCACCGAGCCGTCCATGACGACGTGGGAATTGGTGAGGATGTAGCCGGACTTGTCGATGATCATGCCCGTGCCGACGCCTTCCACCTGCTGCTCGTACTGGCCGAAGAAGAAGTCCTCGCCCACGACGGTGCCCGACGACGTGATGCCGACGACGGACGGGAGCACCTTCTTCGCGACCGCCTCCGTCACGGTGATGTCGGAGGCCGGCGAGATCGTGATCTCGCTGCCGGAGGACACGGCCCCCGTGCCGCCCTGCGCCCCGCCCCCGGCGAGGTGCGCGCCGAGAAGCCCGCCGCCCACGCCGGACGCGGCGCACGCGATCACGGCGATGACGACGAAAACGGACAGGCCTTTGCCCGCGAGCCGCTCTTTCTTCGGCTTTGGCGCAGGCGCAGGCGCCTGGTTCGCCGACGCAAACGCGTAGCGCTGCTGCGGCTGCGTGTACGGCGCGTCGGGGTCGGCCGCCCGCGGCGGCGTGTACGTGTATGCCTGCGGCCGCGGGGCCGGCTGCGGCTGCGCGAACGGCTGCGGTTGCGGCTGCGGCGCGGCCGGCTGCGGGCCCGCCGCCGCCGTCACGTAGCTATATGGCTGCGGCTGCGGCTGCTGCGCCTGCGGCTCCGGCTGCGGCGCCTGCGGCGGGGCCGGCGGGATCGGCGAGGCCGGCTGCGCCCAGCTCGGCTGCATACCCGGGGGCTCCGGCGTCACCTGTGGCTCCGGCGGCGCTGCGGCCTCTTTTTCTTCAAACGGGGTTGCGAACCCCCCCTCCTGTTTTTCGTCCCAATTGTTAAACATCCTTACAATACCTCCGATGGTTTAGATTTTACACCAAAATACACCCTCCCGCTTAAATAGACCATAAAAGGCCATGAAAAAAAGCCGCGCGCCCTTCGGCACGCGGCTTCCGATTTGGCCATAGGCCTTCCTCAGCCCTCCGCCAGCTTCTTGTAGCCCGCCAGGCGCTCCTTCGCGTCCTCCTCCGTCGCCCGGTAGAGGTCCTCGGCCACCGCCGGGAACTCCTTCGCGAGCGAGGCGTAGCGGTTCTGCGCGAGGATGAAGTCGCGGAAGCTCGCCTGCGGCTCCTTGGAGTCGAGCGTGAACGGGTTGCCGCCCTCCTTCTTCCGCGCCGGGTTGAAGCGGTACAGCTGCCAGTAGCCGCAGGCCACCGCGTCCTTCGTGTTCTGCTGCGTCTTGCCCATGCCCGCCTTCATGCCGTGGTTGATGCACGGCGCGTAGCAGATGATGAGCGACGGGCCGTCGTAGGCCTCGGCCTCCAGCACCGCCTTCATGAACTGGTTCTTGTCCGCGCCCATGCCGCACTGCGCGACGTAGACGTAGCCGTAGGACATCGCCATCATGCCCAGGTCCTTCTTCTTGATGCGCTTGCCCGACGCCGCGAACTTCGCGATCGCCGCCTCCGGCGTCGCCTTCGACGCCTGGCCGCCCGTGTTCGAATACACCTCCGTGTCGAAGACGAGCACGTTCACATTCTCGCCCGACGCGAGCACGTGGTCGAGGCCGCCGTAGCCGATGTCGTAGGCCCAGCCGTCGCCGCCGAGCGCCCACACGCTCTTCTTCATCAGGTAGTCCTTGTCCTTCAGGATCTCAAGGCAGAGCTGGCACGCGGGGCAGGGGCAGTCCTTCACGCCCTTCGCCTTCAGCGCCTTCATCTGCGCGAGCATCTCCTTGCCGTCCGCCCCGAGGCTGGCCGCGTAGTCGATCGTCTCGTCGATCGTGGCCACGCCCCATTCCAGCATCTTGATATAATTTTCCGCCGCCTCGCGCGCCTCGGCGCCGCCGCCCTTCCGCGTGGCCAGCCAGGCCTTGGCCGCCTTCTTCACCTTTGCGTGCACGAAGTCGATCGCGAGGAGCTCGCTTGTCTTGTCCGCGAGCCGGTCCTGGATCCTGCCGGCCGCGACGGCCATGCCCAGCGCGTACTCCGCGTTGTCCTCGAACAGGGAGTTTGCCCACGCGGGCCCGCGCCCGGCCGCGTCCGTCGTGTAAGGCATCGACGGCGCCGACGCGCCCCAGATCGAGCTGCACCCCGTCGCGTTCGCGATGAGCATCCGGTCGCCGAAGAGCTGCGTGATGACCTTGATGTACGGCGTCTCGCCGCAGCCCGCGCACGCGCCCGAGAACTCGATGTACGGCTTCGCAAACTGGCTGCCCTTCACCGTCTCCTTGGCCATGAGGCCGTCGCGGATCGGGAGCGTGACCGAGTAGTCCCAGTTGACCTCGTCGGCCGGGTCCCACCCGGCGACGCTCATCACCAGCGCCTTCTCCTTCGCCGGGCAGACGTCCGCGCAGTTGCCGCAGCCCATGCAGTCGAGCGGCGACACCTGCATGCGGTACTCGTAGCCCTCGAAGCCCTTGCCGCTCGCCGGGATCGTCTCGAACGAGGCCGGCGCCTGCGCCTTCTCGCCCGCCGTCAGCAGGACGGGCCGGATGCTCGCGTGCGGGCAGACGAACGAGCACTGGTTGCACTGGATGCAGTTTTCCTTTTTCCACGACGGGATCTGCAGCGCCACGCCGCGCTTCTCGTACGCGCTCGTCCCCGACGGGAACGTGCCGTCCTCGCGCCCAGAGAACTTGCCCACGGGGAGCGAGTCGCCGTCCTGGCGGTTCATCGGCTGGAGCACCTCCGCGATGAACGCCGGCACCTTCTTGCCACGCTCCTTCTTGTCCTTCGCGTCGGCCCACGAGGCCGGGACAGCGATCTTCTCGAATCCTGTTATTCCTTGATCCACCGAGGCGTAGTTCATGTCGAGGACCTTCTGGCCCTTCTTGCCGTACGCCTTCTCGATCCCCTCCTTGAGGTATCTTGCGGCGTCCGCGGTCGGGATGACCTTCGTGAGCGCGAAGAACGCGCTCTGCATGACCATGTTGATGCGGTTGCCGAGCCCGATGTCGCGGGCGATCTTGTAGGCGTCCATGATGTAAAACTTCGCCTTCTTCTGCGCGAGCGCGCGCTTCACGGAGGCGGGCAGCTTCTCCTCGAGCTCGCCTGCGCCCCAGATCGTGTTCAGCATGAAGATGCCGCCCTCTTTCAGCTCCTTCAGCATGTCGTACTGGTAGACGTAGGCCTGGTTGTGGCAGGCCACGTAGTCCGCGCGGTTGACGTAGTAGGTGGACTTGATCGGCTTCTTGCCGAAGCGCAGATGCGAGATCGTCACGCCGCCGGATTTCTTCGAGTCGTATTCGAAATAACCCTGCGCATACATCTCGGTGTGGTCGCCGATGATCTTGATCGCCGTCTTGTTCGCGCCGACCGTGCCGTCCGAGCCGAGCCCCCAAAACTTGCACATGATCGTGCCCCTGGGCTCGGCGGAGAGCGCCGGGTCGAAGGGGAGCGAGGTGCCCGTGACGTCGTCCTCGATGCCGATCGTGAAATGGTCCTTGGGGGACTTCTTCGCGAGGTTGTCGTAGACGGCCACGATCTGGCCCGGCGTCGTGTCCTTGCTGCCGAGCCCGTAGCGCCCGCCGATGACGAGCGGCGCGTCCTTCTTCCCGAAGAAGGCCGACTGCACGTCCAGGTAGAGCGGGTCGCCGGGCGCGCCCGGCTCCTTCGTGCGGTCGAGCACCGCGATCCGCTTCACGGTCCTCGGGAGGGCCTTGAGGAAGGCCTCCGTCACGAACGGGCGGTAGAGCCGCACCTTCAAAAGGCCGATCTTCCGGCCCTTCAGCACGTTCTCCAGCGTCTCCTCGATCGTCTCGCAGACCGAGCCCATGGCGACGATCACGTCCGTCGCGCTCCGCGAGCCGACGTAGTCGAACAGGTGGTAGCCGCGGCCCGTCGCCTTGCTGACCTTCGCCATGTACTGCTCCACGATGGCGGGGAGCTTGTCATAATACGGCTGCGCCGCCTCCCTGGCCTGGAAGAAGATGTCCGGGTTCTGCGCCGTGCCGCGGATGACGGGGTGCTCCGGGTTGAGCGCCCGGTCGCGGAACGCCTGCACCGCCCGCATATCGACCATCTTCGCGAGGTCGTCGTAGTCCCACGCCTCGATCTTTTGCACCTCGTGCGACGTGCGGAAGCCGTCGAAGAAATGCAGGAACGGCACGCGCCCCTTGATCGACGCCAGGTGCGCCACCGCGCCGAGGTCCATGACCTCCTGCACCGAGCTGCTCGCCAGCAGCGCGAAGCCCGTCTGCCGCGCGCTCATCACGTCGCTGTGGTCGCCGAAGATGCACAGCGCGTGCGCCGCGAGGGTGCGCGCCGAGACATGGAAGACGCCGGGGAGCAGCTCCCCCGCGATCTTGTACATATTGGGGATCATGAGCAGGAGGCCCTGCGACGCCGTGTACGTCGTCGTCAGCGCGCCCGCCGCGAGCGACCCGTGCACCGCGCCCGCCGCGCCCGCCTCGCTCTGCATCTCCGTCAGCTTCACCGTCTGCCCAAAGATGTTCTTGCGCCCGTAGGCAGCCCATTCGTCGACAAACTCCGCCATCGGCGAAGAAGGGGTGATCGGGTAGATCGCCGCGACGTCCGTAAACGCATACGACACATGCGCCGCCGCCGTATTTCCGTCCATGGTCATAATGATTTTCTTCTTGCTCATTGCGCCCTCCTGATTGAAAAAATAACACCGAACCTTGAGTATACCATATTTTCTATAATGGCTTCCGGTAGACGGACGGCCTCACATAGACGAACCCGGTGCCGAGCGCCGTGAGCGACTCGCTGTGGCCGATGAAGAGGTAGCCGCCCGGCACGAGCACATCGTAAAACTTCCGGAGCAGGGCCGTTTTCGTGTCCGCGTCGAAATAGATCATCACGTTGCGGCAGAAGATCGCGTGCATCGGCTTCGTGAACGCGAAGTCCCCCATGAGGTTGTGCCGCTTGAAGGCGACGTTCTCCCGCAAGGCTTGGGAGACGCGCCAGCAGCCGTCCTGCATCGGCGTGAAGAAGCGCCACATCCACCCGTCCGGCAGCGACACCAGCTCCCCCTCGTCGTAGACGCCGGCCGATGCGGTCTTGAGCGCGTCCTCCGCGACGTCCGTCGCGAGCAGCGTCGTGTCCCACCCGGAGACGCCGAGCCGCTCCACCCGGTCGAGGATGTACATGGACAGCGCGTAGGGCTCCTCCCCGGACGCGCAGCCCGCGCACCAAACGCGCAGGTCGAACCCGCCGAGGCCCATGACCCCGGGGAGCACCTCGTCCGCGAAAAACTCGAAATGGTCGCTCTCGCGCATGAAATACGTGTGGCTCGTCGTCACGCGGCTGACGAGCATCGACATCTCGCGCTGCGTCGGGTCGTTCTTCGCGTACTCGAAATACGCCGCGTAGTCCTGGAAGCCGCGCCGCACGACGTAGGCGCCCAGCCGGCTTTCGACCAGGTTTTTCTTCGATTCGAGGTTGACGCCGTAGTGGCTTTTGATGAAGGAGGCGAACCCTTCGAATTCTTCATCGGACAGCGTCGGGAACAGCGCGTCCATCCCGTCAGCCCGCCAATTCCTGCACGTTGAGGATCAGGCTGATGCAGCCGTTCCCCATGATCGTGCACCCGGAGATGCCCGTCCGCCCCTTGCGGAAGCGCGCGAGGTATTTCGGGAGCGGCTTCACGACCACCTGGAATTTCCCCACGAGCTCGTCGACGAACAGGCAGATGGGCTTGTCGCCCGCGTCGACGAGGACGAGCATGCCGCTGTGGATGTCCTCCTTGGCGCCGGGCTCGCCGTACAGCTCCGCGAGGCGCAGGATCGGGTAGAGCTCGCCGCGCAGCATGATCATCTCGCCCCCCGAGGGGTCCCGGATCAGCTCGCCCGCGTCCGCCTTGAACGACTCCCGGATGCCCGTGATCGGGATCGAGAACACGCTCTCCCCGACGCGCACCTCCATGCATTCGATGATCGCGAGCGTGAGCGGGATCTTGAGCATGATATGCGTGCCCTGCCCCGGCTTGCTCTCGACGATGACCGCCCCCCCGATGCGCTCGATGCCCGTCTTCACCACATCCAGGCCGACGCCGCGCCCCGAGTATTCCGTCACCCTGTCCTTCAGGGAGAACCCCGGCGTCATGAGCAGCCCGTAGGCCTCCCGGTCCGAATACGTCTCTTCCGGCTTGCGCAGCAAGCCGCGTTCGCGCGCCTTCGCCAGGATCGCCCCTTTGTCAAGCCCCCTGCCGTCGTCCGTGACGGAGATGATCACGTCGCCCCCGCTGTTCTGCGCCGAGAGTATGATGTGGCCGGTGGGGGATTTGCCCGCCGCCACCCGTTCCGCCGCCGTGCCGATCGCATGGTCCATCGCGTTGCGCACGAGGTGCATGAGCGGGTCGGCGATCGCGTCCAGGATGGTCTTGTCCACCTCCGTCGCCTCCCCGATGAGCACGAGCTCGGCCTCTTTGCCCAGGTCCCGGCCCATGTCGCGCACGATGCGCCGCATCCTCTGGAAGACGATGCTCACGGGCAGCATCCGGATGGCCATGACCGTGTCCTGCAGCTCGCTCGTCAGCTTGTCGAGCCGGCGGGAGGCCTTCAGGAAATTTGGCAGCTCCATCCCTTTGATGTCGGGGTTTTCCGTCACGATGGATTCGTTGATCACGATCTCGCCGACGAGGTCGAGCAGCGCATCGAGTTTTTTCAAATCGACGCTGATGATGCTCTGCGCCGGCGCGGGGTGCTGTACCACGGTGGGGGCGGGCGGATTGCCATCCCCCCCTACGGGGGGGGCGGGGGGCGCCGGGGCTGTTGCGGGCGGATTGCCATCCGCCCCTACGGGGGCGGGCGGGGGCGCGGGGGCTTGGGCGGGCGGATTGCCATCCGCCCCTACGTGGGCGGGCGGATTGCCATCCGCCCCTACGGGGACCGGCGGGTTGCCATCCGCCCCTACGTGGGCGGGCGGATTGCCATCCGCCCCTACGGGGACCGGCGGATTGCCATCCGCCCCTACGCGCGGGGCTGGGCGGGGCGCTGGCTTCGGCGGCTCCGCGGCCGCTTCCTGCCGCGCGTTCGGGTCCTCCGGCAGCCTGCGCACGAAGGACACCGACTCCACGGACAGCGTGCCCTTCGCAAGCTTCTCGATCTGCTCGCGGAACAGCGTCGTCGTGTAGCTGAGGTAGAACCCGTTCTCCGCGATCACGGCCGCCGCGTCGGGGTCGGATTCCACGTTCGCGGGGATCGTGCGCCCCACCGTGCCCTTCTCGGCCAATTTGTTCACCAGCATGAAGGCGCGGATGTTCTCCATCTTCGAGCCCTCGTTGAAATGCACGTGCAGGAAATACGTGCCCGGCTCCGCGAGCCCGCTGCCCGCCGCGTTGCGCACGCTCTCCGTGACGCGGGAAAGGTCCGCCTGCGGCAGGTCCCGCGCGCCGTCCCCGGGCGTCCGGGCCCCTTCGGGCGCGGCAGGCGACTCAGGCGGCGCGGGTGGCGCGGCCTCTTCGGGCGCAGCCGGCTCCCCGGCAGGCCCGGCCTCTTCGCCCGCAGCCGGCTCCCCGGCAGGTTCGGCAGGCGCCGCAGGGCGCGCGCCCTGCCTCCCGTCCGGCTCCAGCCCCAGGATGCGGCCCCCCTCGGGCGCGACCGGCATCAGGTCCTCCGGCGCGACGTCGATGATCACGGGCTCGGGCACCTTCGTGTACGCCGGTTCCGGCTGCCGCACCGGCTCGCGCGGCGGCGCGTCGATGCCGCCGAGGATCCGCCCGAGGTCCACGACCTCCGGCTCGCCCACCTCCTCGCGGATCTTGCCCGCCAGCGCCGCGACCTTCTGCGTCAAAGGCTCGACGCCCGTCTCGAGCTCCGCGCCCTGCTGCACCTTGTCCACCTCGGCCTTGAGGAAATCCGACACCGCGAGCGCGATGTCGACCAGATCGTCCATATACCCATCCGGCAGCCCGCTTTCCCGGATGATGGAGAACAGATCCTCCGCCGTGTGCGCGACGTCCGCGATGCCGTTGAAGGCCATCATCGCGCTGCTGCCCTTGATCGTATGCATGATGCGGAAAATCTCGTTGATGTTGTCCTTGGAAAGATCGCTCCCCTTTTCCGCGTCAAGCAAAACGCCGTCCAGCGACTCAAGCAGGGAAGTGGATTCGTATAGATATAGTTCTAAGAGCGAATCGTTGTTGTACTCATCAGACATAGGATGAATTATATCATAGTGGCACGCCCAGTGCCGCGCAAAGTGCGGCGGCCTCGCGCAGTTTGCGCTCCTCGTCCGCGCCCGCGCTGAAATAGAGGCGCAGCTTCGGCACGGCGGACTTCACGTCCGTCTCGAGCTTCGCGCCCAGCCCGTGCACGGCCTCCGACGCCCGGAAAACGCGCTCCGCGAAATCCCCCGGCGGCCTTTCCCATGTGAGCAGCGCGCGCGTGCGCTCGATGTCGACCTCGGCGAGCCCCGCCGCGTCCGCGCCCCTTTTCGCGAGCGCGATCCACGCCAGGTTCCGCACGGGCGCGGGCGCTTCGCCGAAGCGGTCGTCCATCTCCGACAGCACCGCCTCCACCTCCTCCTCGCTGCGGATCTGCGCGATGCGCTTGTACGCGGACAGCTTCACGACGTCGTCCTCGATATAGGCGGAGGGGATCACGGCGGCGAAGCGCACGTCGATCTTCGCCTCGTGCCCGTCAAGGGCGCCGTCCTCCGCATCGGGCGCCCGCACGCCGCCTTCCGTTATTCCATCCCCACCAGCCACCATTTTCAATTTCAAAACGGCTTCCTCGAGCAGCTTGCAGTACATCTCGTAGCCGACCGAGGCGAGGTGCCCGTGCTGGCTCACGCCGAGCAGGTTGCCCGCGCCGCGGATCTCGAGGTCCTTCATCGCGATCTTGAAGCCGCTGCCGAGCTCCGTAAACTCGCGGATCGTCCGCAGCCGCTTCTCCGCCGCCTCCGTCAGCACCTTGTCCTTCCGGTAGAACAGGTGGCAGAACGCGATGCGGCTCGAGCGCCCGACGCGGCCCCGGAGCTGGTACAGCTGCGTCAGCCCCAGCCGGTCCGCGTCCAGGATGAGGATCGTGTTGACGTTGGGGATGTCGAGCCCGGACTCGATGATCGTCGTCGAGATCAGCACGTCCGTGTCCCCTTCCGCGAAGCCGAGCATGATCTCCTCGATCATCCGCTCGTTCATCTGCGCGTGGCAGACCGCCGTGCGCGCGCCGGGCACCAGGGCGGCGATCTTCTCGTAGACGCGCTCGATGCCCTCGACGCGGTTGAAGACGATGTAGACCTGGCCGCCGCGGTCGAGCTCCCGGCGGATGGCCTCGGCGATGACGTCCGCCCGCTCCTCCGAGACGTAGGTGCGCACCGGGTGCCGGTCCTCGGGCGGGTCCTCGATGAGCTCCATGTCCTTGAGCCCGATGAGCGACATATGCAGCGTGCGCGGGATCGGCGTCGCCGTCAGCGTCAGCACGTCCACCCCCGCCTTCAGCGCGCGGATGCGCTCCTTGTGCCGCACCCCGAAGCGCTGCTCCTCGTCGACCACGAGCAGCCCGAGGTCCCGGAAGCGCATTTTTTTGGACAATAACATATGGGTGCCGATGACGATGTCGACGTCGCCGTCCTTCGCCTTGCGGAACACTTCCGTCTGTTTGGCGGCCGTCTGGAAGCGCGACAGCATCTCGACCGTGATCGGGAAGTCGGCGAAGCGCTCCTCGAACGTGCGGAAATGCTGCTGGGCGAGGATCGTCGTCGGCACGAGCATGCAGACCTGCTTGCCCTCCTGCGCGCATTTGAACGCGGCGCGCAGCGCGACCTCCGTCTTGCCGTAGCCGACGTCGCCGCAGATGAGCCGGTCCATCGGCCACGGCTGCTCCATGTCGCGGCGCACGGCGTCGAAGCAGCGCTGCTGGTCCGCCGTCGGCTCCCACGGGAAGCGGTCGTCGAAGTCCTTCTGCCAGACCGTGTCCGGCGCGAACGCGTGGCCCTTTGCGAGCTTGCGCTCCGCCGCGAGCCGGATGAGCTCGGAGGCGTATTCCTCGACCTCCTTCCGCACGCGCGCCTTCGTGCGCGACCAGTCGCCCGTCCCGAGCCGGCTCACGCGCGGGCGCTTCTCGCCGGCCCCGATGTAGCGCTGCACGGAGGACATCTGCTCGACGGGGATGTACAGCACGTCCTTGCCCGCGTACGCGATGATCAAGTAGTCGCGCCCGCCCCCGTACGCCTCGATGGTCTTGATGCCGCGGAAGACACCGATGCCGTGCCGCTCGTGCACGACGTAGTCGCCCTTCTCGATGTCCGTGAACGCGTCGATCTTTTCGCGCCCGCGCAGGCCCTGCTTGCGGCGCTTGCGCTCGCTCTTGAAGATGTCGCCGTCCCAGAGCCAGGCCTTGCGCCAGCCGCCCCCGGACAGCTCCACGCCGGCCGTGACCTCCCCTTCCGCGAGCGCCACCTTGCCCGACAGCTTCTCCTGGTCCAGGAAACCCGCGAGCTTCTCCTTGCGCTCCCGCGTCGCGCAGACGATCGTCACGCTGAAGCCCTTGCGCAGGTAGGCCTTCAGCTCCGCCGCGAGCAGGTCCATCTGCCCGTGCAGGGGCGCCGGCTGCCGCGCCTCGAAGCCCTGCCCCTCCGGCGCAGCCTCCACCGTTTCGTGGCGGGCGACGAGCCGCTCCCAGTCCTCTTTCTTCGCGAAGCCGTCCCAGTCGCCCGCGCCGGCCTCGCCTTCCTCGAGGAGCGCCGTGTAGTCCACCAGCGCCTCGGCCTCGCGCAGGTCCAGCGCCCGCCGGACGCGCACGGGGTCCAGCACGACGAGGCGGCCGCCCCCGCCGAGCCAGTCCGGCAGGAATGCGCGCCCCGGGCCTTGGGCCGCGCCGGGCACCGCCTCCTGCCCGGGGCCTGCGGGCGGGCACACCACGGCGCCCCCCTCCAGCCGCCCGCGCGTCATCTGCGTCTCGGGGTCGAAGGTGCGCAGCGACTCCACCTCGTCCATGGCAAACTCGATGCGCACGGGCCAGGGCGCCGGCAGGGGCCAGACGTCCACGATGCCGCCGCGCACGCTGAACTCGCCGGGGTTTTCCGTGTACGGCGCGCGCACGTAGCCCGCTTCGGACAGCTGCCGCTTCAGCGCGTCCGGATCCGTGCCCGCCCCCAGCCTGACCTCGACCCGCGCCGACAAGAACGCCTCGCGCGGCGGCACGGGCGAGAGCGCCGCGCTCACCGGGCACACGATGGCACAACCGCCTTCCGGGGAGGCCAGCGCCTCCAGCGCCGCGCTGCGCGCCAGCTCCGCGTCGCGGCTCTTCGCCTCCACGCGCAGGAACGGCGGGTCGTCCTCGGGCAGCGCGATCACCCGCATGCCCGGAAGCCCTTCCTCCCGCAAATAAAACGCGGCGTCCTTCGCGAAGGCCGCCGCGGCGCCGCCGCTCGCCGCCACCACGACGCACCGCCCGATGCCCTCCCGCTTGGCCCACGCGGCGAAAACCGGCGCCGCCTGCGTTTCCGTCAAACCCTGCCAGCGCTCCAGCATCGCCCTATCCGTTGTACCTCTGCATCGCGGCCTCGATGCCTTCCGACGCCCAGAGCTCGAGCGCGTCCACGCACCGGTCCACCGCCGCCCGCATCCGCTCCATCTCCCCTGCCGCGAAACCGGAGAGGACGAAATCGCGCAGCGGCTGGGGGCCCCGGTCCTCCCCCTTCTCCGGCCCGATGCCGATGCGGAACCGGGGGAAATCGTCGTAGCCGAGCTGGTAGATGATGCTGCGCATCCCGTTGTGCGTGCCCGCGCTGCCCTTCATGCGGATGCGCAGGGCGCCCGCCGGGATGTCGATGTCGTCGTAGACGACGCACAGCTCCGCCGGCTCCACCTTGAAAAACGAGGCCACCTCGCGCACGCTCACCCCGCTGTCGTTCATATACGTCTGCGGCTTCACGAGCAGCGCCTTCTTCCCCGCGCCGAGCGCCCCCTCGCCAACCAGCGCCTTGTGCCGCAGCCGGCGCACGGAAATCCCGTGCCGCTCCGCCAGGCGGTCGACCGTCACAAAGCCCACGTTGTGCCGCGTATTCTCGTATTTTGCGCCCGGGTTCCCGAGCCCGACGATCACCAACAACGCCTTGCCAAAAGCCCCCTTCGCCCCGTCACTTCCCGGCCTTCCCGTTGCCCGCGATCTCGAAGATCTTGCTCACCGAATCGTCCGTGTGGATGTTGAGCATCGCCTCCGCGAAGATGCCGGCGACCGAGAGCACCTTGATCCGGCTCACCTTCTTGGCCGCGTCGGACAAAGGCACCGTGTTCAGAAATACCATCTCCCGGATGGACGATTTCTCGATGTGCGACAGCGCCTTCCCCGACAGGATGCCGTGCGTCGCGCACGCGTAGACCTCCTTCGCCCCGAGCTCCGCGATCGCGTTCGCCGCGTGCGTGATCGAGCCCGCCGTGTCCACCATGTCGTCCACGAGCAGGCAGGTCTTCCCCTCGATCTCGCCGATCACGTTCATGACCTCGCTCTCGTTGGCCTTCTGCCGCCGCTTGTCGACGATCGCGATCGGCGCCCCGAGCGGGATGGACATCGCCCGCGCCCGCGTCACCGAGCCGTGGTCCGGCGACACCACCACGAGGTCCGGCAGCTTTTTCTTCTTGAAGTAGTTCATGAGGATCGGCATCCCGAGCAGGTGGTCCACCGGGATGTTGAAATACCCCTGTATCTGCGACGCGTGCAGGTCCATCGTGACCACGCGGTCCGCCCCCGCCGCCGTGATGAGGTCCGCCACGAGCTTCGCCGTGATCGGGTCCCTGGCCTTCGCCTTCCGGTCCTGGCGCCCGTAGCCGTAGTACGGGACGACCGCGTTGATGCGCCCCGCCGACGCGCGCTTCATCGCGTCGATCATGATGAGCAGCTCCATGAGGTTCTCGTTCGTCGGGTAGCATGTGGACTGGATGATGAAGACGTCGCGCCCGCGCACCGTTTCGTAGATGTTGACGGATATCTCCCCGTCGCTGAAGGTCGTGACCTCCGATTTCCCAAGCCTCTTGCCCATCTTCTGCGCAATCTCCGCCGCCAGCTCCGGGCATGCGTTCCCGCAAAACAATTTGTACTCACTGCAAGCGCTTCCGTTCTTCATCACGACATTTTCTCCTTTCGACCGTATCCTATCAATCCGTGTTTCGGCGCTTCTCGATACGGCCTTTGAGGAGGCCGCGCCGATCCACCCATCCTTCAAGCACCCTTGCCTTCCCGCGTTCGACGCAGAGCGCGCCCGGCGGCACGTCGCCCGAAACCGTCGTCCCGGCCGCCACATAAGATCCCTCCCCGATGCGTACCGGGGAAATAATATTGACATTGCATCCGATGAACGCGTCGTCGCCGACGACGGAGCGGTGCTTCTCCTTGCCGTCGTAATTGACGAACACGACGCCGCACCCGATGTTGATGCCGCTGCCCAAATCCGCGTCGCCGATGTACGAGAGGTGCGCGACGCTCGTCTTATCCCCGATCACGGAATTTTTCACCTCGACGAAATCCCCGATCTTCACGGCAGGGCCGATCCGGCAGCCCGGGCGGATATAGGCGAACGGCCCCACCGTCGCCCCCGCGCCGACCTCGCTGTCCTTCAGCACGGACTTGTCGATCACGGCGCCGTCCCCGATCAGGCAGTTTTCGATGCGCGACCCCGACAGGATCCGACACCCCGCCCCAACCTGCGATCCCGCGGAAATCTCCACGTCCACGCCGATCCAGGACCCGGCACCGATGGAGACCCCGTCCTCGATATAGGCCCGGTCAATATCCAGAAAGTCCACGCCGGCCTCCGCAAAAGCAAGATTCCGCCGCCGCCGCTCCTCAAACTTCACCAAATAATCCCCGTCCATACTCCTCAACAAAATGCACCAATCCAATCATTATTATTCAAAAAGCAATCTTCCCATCAACAAAATGCACCAATCCAAAATCCTCAATTCTCAATTCTCAATTCTCAATTCAACCAAGATACCGCACCCGGTCCGCCTCCAGGATCATCTCGCCGACGCGGTTGATGTCCCCCGCGCCCATCGTGATCACGAGGTCGCCCGGCGCCGCGTTCTCCAGCACAAACGCCGCGATCTCCTCGAACGTGTCGAAATACCACACGTCCTTCCACGGGTCGCTCTTCTTCATCGCCTCGACGATCGTCTTGCTCGTCACGTTGTGGATGTTCTTCTCGCGCGCCGCGTAGATCTCGGCGAGCACCACGCAGTCCGCCTCCGCGAGCGCCGCCGCGAAATCGTCGTGCAGCGCGAGCGTCCGCGTGTACGTGTGCGGCTGGAACAGCACCCACATCTTCTCGTGCGGCACGTTGCGCGCCGCCTTGATCGTCGCCGTGATCTCGGCCGGGTGGTGGGCGTAGTCGTCGACGATCTTCACCCCGTCCGTCGTGAAGCCCTGGATCTCGAACCGCCGCTGCGTGCCCGAGAACGCCTCGAGCGTCGAGACGATGACGTCCCGCTCGATGCCCATCTGGGTGCAGCACGCGATCGCCGCGAGCGCGTTCGTGATGTTGTGCTCGCCCGGCACGGACAGCTTGATGCAGCCGAAGCCCTCCCCGTACGCCTCCACGCAGAACGACGGCATCCCCTCCGCGTCGAACGCGACGTCATGGGCGTGGAAGTCGCACGTCTCGTGGAAGCCGTACGTGACGCATTTGCGGTCGAGCTTGCCGATGATGCTGCTGACGAACGGGTTCGCGTCGTAGGCGAAGACCGCTCCGTCCTCCGGCACGAGGTTCGCGAACGCGTCGAAGCTCCGCACGATATGGTCGATGTTTTTGAAGTAGTCGAGGTGGTCGGAGTCGATGTTGAGGATGACCGCGTACTTCGGGCGCAGCTCGAGGAACGAATCCATGTACTCGCACGCCTCCGTGATGAAAAACTCGTCTTTCCCGACGCGCACGTTGCCGCCGATCTCCTTCAGGTTGCCGCCGACGAGGATCGTCGGGTCCCTGCCCGCGTTTTTGAGGATGAGGGAGATCATCGACGTCGTCGTCGTCTTCCCGTGCGCGCCCGCGATCGCGATGCCGTTGGCCGACCCCTCCATGAGGCGGCCGAGCAGCTGCGCGCGCGTGACCGTCGGCACGCCGTTTTCGCGGGCGGCCGCGAGCTCCGGGTTTTCCGGGGGCACCGCCGAAGAGTAGACGACGAGGTCGGCGTCCCCGATGTTCTTCGCCCTGTGGCCCAGGTAGACAGTCGCGCCCTTCTCGATCAGCCGGTCGGTGATCTCGCTTTCCTTGAAGTCGGAGCCGGATACCGCAATGCCCCGGCTCAGCAGGATCTCCGCTATCGCCGAGAGCCCGATGCCCCCGATCCCCACGCAGTGGACGCGCTGCAAATTGTCAAAATCAATCATTCCTATTTGTCGTTTGCCTCCAAAAAGAGTATAGCAGACTGCGGGAAACTATGCTATACTTTGTTCGTTAAAGAAAGGGCGGACGCTATGCAAATAACGGATGTACGTATCCGGATGATTCCGGACGAAAGCAAGCTGAAGGCGGTTGTTTCCGTCACTTTTGACGATGAGTTTGTCGTGCACGACATCAAAGTCATTGACGGTCAAAACGGCCTCTTCATCGCAATGCCGTCGCGAAAAGTAGGAGAGGGAGACTTCCGCGACATCGCACACCCGCTCACGAGCGAGGTGCGGTCTCGCATCAAGGATGCGATTTTCCAGGAGTACGACCGGCTGCAGGCGGAAACCAGCGCGGCGCCGGGCGGCAGCCAGGAATACTGACCCCCCCTTATTCTGCAAATACCAGGCGGTCGACCGAATCGACGGGGCCGCCGTTTTTCACGCGCCGGATGTCGGCGCCCAGCCCCGCCATCTTCCCCACGAGGTCCTCGTAGCCGCGGTCGATGTGGTAGACGTCCGAAATGACCGTCTCCCCCTCCGCGACCAGCCCCGCGAGCACGAGCGCCGCGCCCGCGCGCAGATCCGTCGCGCGCACCTGCGCCCCCGTGAGCGACGCCCCGCCGCGCACGATCGCGCTGCGCCCCTCCGCGAGGATGCCCGCGCCCATGCGGTTGAGCTCGTCGATGTGCATGAAGCGGTTTTCGAAGACCGTCTCCACGATGTTCGAGGGCCCCTGCACCGTCGACAGGAACGCCATGAACTGCGGCTGTATGTCCGTCGGGAACCCCGGGTACGGCAGCGTCTTGATGTCCGTCGCGCGGAAAAACCCGCCCGACGCGTCGACGCGCAGGCCCGGCTCCTCCTCGCTGAGCTGGACGCCGCATTCCCGCAGCTTCGCCATGATCGGCACCACGTGGTTCGGCAGCATGTTCTCCACGAGCACGTTGCCGCGCGTGATGGCCGCGGCCAGCATGAACGTCGCCGCCTCGATGCGGTCGGGGATCACGCAGTGCTCCGCGCCGTGCAGGCGCTCCACGCCCTCGATGCGGATCGTGTCCGTCCCGGCGCCCCGGATGCGGGCGCCCATTTTGTTGAGGAAGTTTGCGAGGTCGACGATCTCCGGCTCCTGCGCCGGGTTCTCGATCACCGTCGTGCCCTCCGCGAGCGCGGCCGCCATCATGATGTTCTCCGTCGCGCCGACGCTGGCGAAGTCAAGGTACATCTCCGCGCCCTTGAGCGCCCTGCCGTCCGCGCGCACGCAGCCGCCGCCCTCGTCCGTGACGACCTCCACGTCCGCGCCGAGCGCCACGAAGCCCTTCACATGCAGGTCGATCGGCCGGTCGCCGATCGCGCACCCGCCGGGCAGCGGCACGACCGCCTCCCCGCAGCGCCCGAGGATGGGCCCCATCGCCACGATGGACGCGCGCATCGCCTTCACGAGGTCGTGCGGCGCCTCGCTCGTCGAGATCGTCTTCGCGCGCACGGTGATCCGCCGCCCGCCTTCGTCCTGCTCGACCTCCGCGCCGAAGCTGCGCAGCAGCCGGCACATGACCTCGACGTCCTTCAGGTTCGGCACCCCGTCCAGCACGCAAGGGTCTTCCGTGAGGAGCGTCGCGGCGAGCAATGGCAGCACCGCGTTCTTGGATCCTCCCGTGATGACCTGGCCGGACAGCGGCCCGGCTTTCCTTACAATGATTTTGGACAAAAAACCTTACCCTACCTACTTCTTCAATTTGCGATATTTTCCTTGAATGATTATAGGCAAGATGCGCCCGATTTACAAGCCTTGCCCGCCACATTCTTCGTTTTGCGCCCGATTCGTAAAACCCGTGTAACAACAATTGGACAATTTTTGGAAAAAGGCTTGATTTTTCGCTCCGTTTGGGGGATAATGGAAAAACGTTAACGAGACAGCCGGGCAACCGGACAGGAGGAACAGTATGCTGACAATCGATTTGAAGGATCTATTGATCTGCATCCTCATCCTCGCCGCCATCGCGCTCGTGATTTACGCGCTCGTAATGCTCGTCCGCTTTGCGCCGTCATTGCAGCGCCTTGACAAGATCCTCGCGGACATGGAAGTCGTCACGGCGACGGCGTCCAAGAGGACCAAACAGTTTGACGGAGCGATCGACAATTTTTCAAAGTCGTTCTCCGGCATCTCGAAAAAAGTCAAAGAAGGCCAGAACATCATGGCGGCCATCTCCATCATCCTCAGCATGTTCAGCAACATCGCGACGGCCCTGAAGAAGGATGGCGACAAGGACAAGGGGAAGGCAGGACAGGAAGCTAAAGCAAAAGGTTAGAAGGAGTCAAAACATGAAAGCAACTGGAATCGTCAGAAAAGTTGATGAGCTCGGCAGGATCGTCCTGCCGATGGAGCTGCGCCGCACGCTCGGCATCCAAAAGGAGGACCCGATCGAGATCTACGTCGACGGCGAGAACATCATCCTGCGGAAATACGAGCCGGCTTGCATCTTCTGCGGGAGCGCGGTGGAGGTCACGAACATCCACAACAAAAACATCTGCCGCGCCTGCCTCGATGAGCTGAAAACGCTCTAAGCCTGGCCGGCTGCGGGGTCCTCTTCCACGAGGACGTCGATCAGGTCGTCTTTCAGGGCGTCGGCGATCTCCTTGCTCACAGAGCCGGTCGCGGCGCCTTTTTTGTTGCCCCCGCGCCCCGAGGACGAGCCGCCGCGCCCGCCGCCGCCTTCCTTGCCCCTGCGGCGCACCTCGCCCTTCTCGTATTCGTACACGTCGTCCGAGAGCCGCTCGGGCGTCTCCCGCGTGCGCTCCTCCTCGATGTTGCGCACCTTCACGATGCCCTTGAAGATGCTCACGTCGACCACCTTCCCCTTGCCCCTCGGCGTGTCGACGTACTCGCCCGTGTTGGGCAGCCCCTTCTTGAGCTCCTGGTACACGTCGTTCTCGTACTTCAGGCAGCACATCAGGCGCCCGCAGCACCCGGAGATCTTGCCCGGGTTCAGCGACAGGTTCTGCACCTTCGCCATCTTGATCGACACCGGCTCGAAATCCTGCAGCCAGCCCTTGCAGCACAGCTCGCGCCCGCAGCTCCCGAAGCCGCCGAGCATCCGGGCCTCGTCGCGCACGCCGACCTGGCGCAGCTCGATGCGCATGTGGAAATACCCCGCGAGGTCCTTCACGAGCTCGCGGAAGTCCACGCGTTTGTCCGCCGTGAAGTAGAAGATCAGCTTCGACCCGTCGAACGTGTACTCCGCGTCGATGAGCTTCATGTCGAGGCCGAACTGCGCGATCTTCTGCTTGCAGACGGGGATCGCCTCGGCCTTCTTCTCGAGGTTCTTCCGGTCGGTCTCCATGTCCTCCCCGGTCGCCTTGCGCTTGATGCGCTTCACGTTCTTGCCGAACTCGTGCTCCGACACCTCCATGACGCCGCCGCGGACCTTCCCGATCTCGAGCCCCCGCGCCGTGTCGACCACGACCCAGTCCCCGCTCCTGAGCTCCAGGTCGCCGGGATCGAAATAATAATTTTTTTGCGAAGTGCGAAACTTCACCGCTACCACCCTAAGCATGCATTGCCTCCGTTTTCATATTCAGCGCCATATCCCGCAGCGCATATTTCGTGTTCATACCTGTCTCCGTTTTTTTGGCGGCCTCCTCCGCGTGGCGCACAGCCCGCCTGCACAGCCGCCTTTGCCTGTCGTCCAGCTTCGCGCCCGCGCCCTCGCCGACGGCCAGGTCCCGCAGGAACAGGCCCATCAGCCGGACGGCGCGCGCCGCTTCGCCCCGGTCCTTCTCGAAGCCCGCCAGGATCGCCCACGCCGCCGGCAGCGCGTCCTTGCCGAACAGGAGGATGCGCACCAGCTCCTTCACCTCTTCCGGGCAGTCCTCCCGGATCGGGGCGCCGGGGGCGTCCGCCCGCCGCACGATGCACCGCGAGCGCACCGTCGGCAGTAGCCGCTGCGGGTTTTCCGCCAGCAGCAGGACCACGTCCCCCTCCGCCGGCTCCTCGAGCAGCTTCAGCAGCTTGTTCTGCGCCGCGGCGTTCAGCCGCTCCGCCCCTTCGACCACCGCCGCCTTGCCCGTGGAGGCGAAGGGCCGCTGCGCCATGAGCGCCTCGAGCCGGATGACCACGGACACCGTGATCTCCTGCTTCCCCTCCTCCGGCTCGACATAGATCAGGTCCTCGAAGGTCCCGTCCTCTATCTTCCGCGCCGCCTCGGGGTCGTCCGCGAAATGCTCCGCCAGGATGCCCCGCGCCGCCGCTTCCCGCATGGCCGCGCTGCCGCCCGTCACGATCACCGCGTGGAAGGACTTCACTCCCCGCCCCCCTTTTTCTTCTTGCCGGCGAGCGCGTTGCCCAGCAGCGACGAGCAGAACCGGTACCCGACATACGCGACCGGCACGCACAGGAGGACGACCAAAACGATTCTCAGCTCATGCGAAGGCACTTCAAAATTCCAGCTTCGCCTCTATATAGGCCTTGAGCTCCGCGATCGGGAGGCGGATCTGCTCCATCGTGTCGCGGTCGCGCACCGTCACCGTGCCGTCCTCCTCCGTGTCGAAGTCGACCGTCAGGCAAAACGGCGTCCCGATCTCGTCCTGGCGCCGGTACCGTTTCCCGATGTTGCCGCTCACGTCGTAGTCCACCATGAAATGCTTCGACAGCTCCGCGTGCAGCGCCTCCGCTGCCGCCGCCTGCTTCTTTGTCAGCGGCAGCACCGCCGCCTTGTAGGGCGCGATCGCCGGGTGGAAATGCAGCACCGTGCGCGCGTCGTCCGTCGCCTTCTCGTCGCCGGCCAGCCCCTCCTCCTCGTACGCGTCGGCGAGGAAGGCCAAAAGCACGCGGTCCGCGCCGAGCGAGGGCTCGATGCAGTACGGCACGTATTTTTCGTTCGTCTCCGGGTCGCGGTACGACAGGTCCTCGCCCGAATGGTCCATATGGCTCTTCAGGTCGAAGTCCGTCCGGTCCGCAACGCCCCAGAGCTCGCCCCAGCCGAACGGGAAGCGGAACTCGATGTCCGTCGTCGCGTTGCTGTAGTGCGACAGCTCCTCGGCCGCGTGGTCGCGCAGCCGGATGCTATCCTCCTTGATGCCGAGCGACAGCAGGAATTGCTTGCAGAAGTCCTTCCAATAGGAGAACCACTCGAGGTCCGTGCCCGGCTCGCAGAAAAACTCCAGCTCCATCTGCTCGAACTCGCGCGTCCGGAAGATGAAATTGCCCGGCGTGATCTCGTTGCGGAAGCTCTTGCCGACCTGCGCGATGCCGAACGGGATCTTCTTGCGGCTCGTGCGCTGCACGCTCTTGAAGTTCACGAAGATGCCCTGCGCCGTCTCCGGGCGGAGGTAGACCTCGTTCTTCGCGTCCTCCGTCACGCCCGAATGCGTCTTGAACATGAGGTTGAACTGCCGGATGCCCGTGAAGTCGCTCTTGCCGCAGGACGGGCACGGCACCTTTTTGTCCTTGATGAACGCGTCCATCTGGTCGTTCGTCCAGCCCTCGGTCTTCTCGCCCGAAAACTCCTCGATGAGCTGGTCCGCCCGGAACCGCTCCTTGCACCCGCGGCAGTCGATGAGCGGGTCCGCGAACCCCCCGACGTGCCCCGAGGCCACCCAGACCTCGCGGTTCATGAGGATGGCCGCGTCGAGCCCGACGTTGTACGGGCTCTCCTGCACGAATTTTTTCCACCAGGCCTTCTTGATGTTGTTCTTCAGCTCCACGCCGACGGGGCCGTAGTCCCAGCTGTTCGCAAGCCCCCCGTAAATCTCGGAACCGGGGTAGATGAAACCCCGGTTCTTGCAGAGGGCTGCGAGTTTTTCCATTGTTACCGTCATTCCGCCTTTTTGCCTTTCTTTGCCTTTGCCTCTTCCCCGGCCGTCTTCTTCGCCGGCGCCTTTTTCTTCGGCGCCTCGCCGGCCGCCTCCTCTGCCGGTTCCTCCGGGGCAGCGCCTTCCTTCTTGACCGTCTCCTTGATGTCCTGCGCGGCCTCCTTGACGATGCCCTTGATCTCGCTCGCCGTGCCGGCCACGTCGTCGCGGACGCTCTTCGCCTTGTCCGCCGTGCCCTGCGCCTTCGTGCGCACCGCTTCGAATGCCTCGCCGCTCTTGTCCTTCACCGTGCCGGCCGCCTCCACGAGCTTGCCCGTGATGTCGACGACCGTGCCGTCCGTCTTCACGAGCTCGATGTCGCATTTCGTCCCGACCGAGATGACCGTCGCGATCGTCACGAGCCACCACGCGAGGATCGTGCCGACGATGACCGCGTTGACGGGCACGTTCAGCATCACGTCGCCGTCCTTGCGGACGATGATGCGCGAGACGTTGCCCTTCGCGATGTACTCCCGGATCTTCTCGACGACCTTCGCGCTGTTGTCCGAAATCTTCGTGTACGCGCGCTGGTTGACGACCTCCTCGATCGCGATGATCGCGTCGACAACGTTGCCGTCCGCCGCCTCGAGCGCTTCCTTCGCCTCCTTGTAGCTCACGCCGGTCCTGTCCTTCACAAGCTCGATCTTTTCAAGCGTTATTTCCATTTCATTCCCTCCTTCCACCAAGCAATCCCTCGCTTTTCAGATCACCTACGTCCAAATGCTCCCGCGCAAACCGCCGGAGCGCCGCAAACACCAAAGCTTCGGCATCCCCCGCGAGCGTCAGCCCCTCCACCCGCTCGAGCGGGTTTTCCATGAGAAATGCCGTATGTTTCAATATATCATCATTCCCGCCCGCCCGCAACTCCGCCGCGAGCCCGCCCGCGTCCGGGAAGACCCCGAGCCCCTGCATCACCTTGACCATGAAGGACAGCGTCGGCAGCCGGAAGTCCCGCTCCCGCTTCTCGATGATGGCGAGGTAGCGCGCGAGCAGCGCGAACACCCCCCCGGCCCGGAACCGCTCCGGCAGGAGCTTGTCCGTAAACTCGAGCGCGAAGCTCGCCTCCGCGAACCGGTCCGCGTCCTGCCCGATGCCGAAATGCGCGTCCACCACCTCCGCCTGCGTGATCGAGAGCAGCCCCCCCGCCTTCTCGGCGATCTCGTAGCGCCCGTGCACGAACGGCCGCAGCGCCAGCGCCGCCTTCGACTTGCCCGACTCCGAGAGGAAGGTGCCGGCCCCGAGCTTGCCGCCCTCGCGCGTGAAGACCGTGACCATCCGGCGGCTGCCGGTCGTCCGCACCTGCCGGATCACGATCCCCTCGTATTCCACTATTCCCGGTAGCCCAGGGCGCCGAGGATGCGCCCGTTGTCGCGCCAGTTCTCCTTCACCTTCACCCAGAGGCCGAGGTGGACCCTCGCCCCGAGCAGGGCCTCCAGCTCCAGCCGGGCGCTCTTGCCGATGCCCTTCAGCGTATGGCCGTCCTTGCCGATGATGATGCCTTTGTGCGTCTTCTTCTCCGTGTAGATCACGGCCGAGATCTCCGTCATGTTCGGCTTCTCCGCGAAGGCCTCGATCTCGATCGCGACGCCGTGCGGCACCTCGTCGCGCAGATAGTGCAGCATCTTCTCGCGAATGATCTCGCCCGCGAGGAAGCGCTCGGGCAGGTCCGTGAACACGCCCTCGGGGAAGTAGGCCGGCCCCTCGGGCACGAGCCCCTTCAGCGCGTCCAACAATATGGCTACGTTGTCGCCCTTCAGCGCCGAGACGCCGAAGATCTCGGAAAAGACGCCCGTCCTCTCGTATTCGTCGTAGATCTTCTTGTATTCTTCCGGCCCCATCCTGTCCATCTTGTTGATCGCCAGCAGCTTCGGCGTCTTCGACTCGCGCAGGCGCTCGAGGATGAACTGGTCCCCGCCGCGGCTGCCGAGCATCTCGTCCACGACGAAGAGGATGACGTCCACCTCCTCGAACGTCGTGAGCGCCTGGTCCGTCATATACGCCCCGAGCTTGTTGCGGGGGCGGGCGATGCCCGGCGTGTCGATGAAGACGATCTGGATGCCCTTCTCGTTGTAGATGCCGCGGATCCGGTTCCTGGTCGTCTGCGGCTTGTCCGCCGTGATGGCGACCTTCTCCCCGATGATGGCGTTGAGGAGCGTCGACTTCCCGACGTTCGGCCGCCCGATGATGCTCACGAAACCCGATTTCATCCCAAAGGCACCTCCGCCATGGCCCATTCCTCCTTCGCGCGCATCAGGGCGCGCTCCCCCTCCTCCTCGTGGTCGTAGCCCAGGAGGTGCAGCAGCCCGTGCACGAACAGGTAGACCAGCTCCCGTTCCTCGCCGTGCCCGTACGCCGCCGCCTGCTCCTTCGCGCGCTCCGTGCAGATGACGACGTCCCCGAGGAAGGCCATGTCCTCCTGCGGGAAGGACAGGACGTCCGTGACGGCGTCGACCGCGCGGTAGCGGTTGTTCAGGCTCTTCATCGCCTCCGGGGACACGAAGGACAGGCTGATCTCCGCGTCCTCGACCCTGTGGTCCCGGCAGAGCGCCTCCGCCGCTTTCTCCATGCGTTCGAGGATGCGCGCGCCCGGCAGGTACCCGGATTCGGGGTCGTAGGACAGCTCGATCATTTCGCCTTTTTCTCGTACCGCTCGTAGGCGGAGATGATGCGCTTCACGAGCGAGTGGCGCACCACGTCGCTCTCTGTGAGGCGCTGGAAGGATATCTCTTTCACGTCGCGCAGCACGCGCTCCGCGTGCAGCAGCCCCGACGCCCGCCCCTCCGGCAGGTCGATCTGCGTCACGTCGCCCGTGATGACCACGCGCGAGCCGAAGCCCATCCGCGTGAGGAACATCTTCATCTGCTCGCGCGTCGTGTTCTGCGCCTCGTCGAGGATGATGAAGGCCCCGTCGAGCGTGCGCCCCCGCATATAGGCGAGCGGCACGACCTCGATGATCTCCTTCTCCTTGAGGCGCAGCGTCATGTCGCGCCCCATGATGTCGTACAGCGCGTCGTACAGGGGCCTGAGGTAGGGGTCGACCTTCTCCTGCAGGTCCCCCGGCAGGAAGCCGAGCCGCTCGCCGGCCTCCACGGCGGGCCGCGCGAGGATGATCTTCTCCACACCCCTGGATTTGTACTCGGACACCGCCATCGCGACGGCGAGGTAGGTCTTGCCCGTGCCGGCCGGCCCGATGCCGAAGACGATCTCGTGCTTCTGGATCGCCTCGACGTACAGCGTCTGCCCGCGCGTCTTCGCCTTGATCGGCTTGCCCCGGTGCGTGAAGGCGATGACGTCCTTGTTGACCCCGCTCGTGCGGTAGCTGACGCCCTCCGCCCCGAGCCCGATGATGTACTCGACCTTCTGGTCGTCGAGCGTCTCGCCCGACTCGAGCACAAACAGCATGTCGTCGATCACGCCCTGCGCCTGCGCCGCGCGCTCGCCCGTGATCACAAGCTCGTCCCGGCGCAGCACGATCTCGACCGCGAAGGCGGCCTCGATCTTCTTCAGGTTGTTGTCGTGGATGCCAAAGAGCTGGCCGGGGTCGGCCGTGCCCGTGAGCGAGATGCGCAGGATTTCCTTGACGTCGTTTTCCATTAGGGATAGTATAACAAAATCCCCGGCGCACCGGGGATTTTTTGTTCAATACTTGCGAGCCTTTTTGCGCGCCGCCTCGGACTTTTTCTTCCGGCGTACGCTCGGCTTCTCGTAGTGCTCCCGCTTGCGCAATTCGGACATCACGCCGTCCCTGGCGCAAGAGCGCTTGAACCGCTTCAGCGCACTCTCGAGGGTCTCGTTCTCACGCACGATCACCTGTGCCATTTCCTGCTCACCTCCTTGCTCAAAACGACGAAGCTCCAACGTGCCTTGCTATCATACTGCAAAACCGGCGCACATGCAAGCAAATTCTTGCTTTTTCCTCTAAGATTGCCGCCCGCGGGCCAATTTCGCATCGAGTTCGCGGATTGAATCGCAATCCGCGTACTCGATTGCAAATCGGTCGTTCCAGAGCCGGTTTTCCTTCCAATATCGCATCGAGTTCGCGGATTGCAAGCCAACTCGCGTACTCGATTGCAAATCGGTCGTGCAGCCGCGACGATCGTGCGAACGGAAGCTATGACTTCTCGCGCTTGTCCTCGAACTTGAATTCCGGCAGGAAGCCTTCTGGCAGGTCCGGCGGGAGCTGCTGCAGCTGCTGCTGGAGGCGGTCGTCGGGCACCATACCGGAGAGGCTGACGGACTTGTACTTCTTCTTCGCTTCGTACATGATCGCGTCGGCCATCTTGAAGACGTCGTTGTAGTTTTCGCTCGCGCTCGTCATCACGGAATAGCCCCAGGAGATGCCCGGCTTCCCGAAGCCGGGGTCGTCCACGCTGTCGAGCACGGACGTCACGCGGTCGATGAAGGACTCCGCGTCCCGCACGGTGCCGCCCGGCATGAGCAGCACGATCTCGTCGCCGCCGATGCGGTATGCGGTCGAGCCCTCCGGCGCGTTCTCCGAGATGGACTGCGTGACCGTGATGAGCAGCCGGTCGCCGACCAGGTGCCCGAGCGTGTCATTCGTGTATTTCAGGTTGTTCACGTCGCCGATGATGATGAGCAGCGGCATGTTCTCCGGGCCGATGCGTTTCACCGTGTCAAGGTAGGCGTTCCTGTTATGCAGGCCCGTGAGCGTATCGAAGAGGGCGATGTCTTCCAGGTAGCGCAGGATCGAGTAGCTCCGCGTCACCTCCGAGATTTCGACGAGGTACCCGAATTTGCGGCCGCGGAAGCCGATCTCGTGCCAGGTGAAGAGGAAATGCGCCTCCTTGCCGCCGACGTTCGTCGTCAGGATGTTGTTGTCGTGCGGCGAGACCGTGCCGTTGCAGCTGTCGAGGATCCGGGCGCGGTACTGCTGATAGGATTCCATGTAGTGCGGGCTCGGCAACGGGTAGCAGCCGTTCTTCGTCTTGCGGTTCCAGTCGAGGATCGCCCCTTTGAGGCTGACCGTGATGACGATCGTCGAGAGGCTCGCGAAGACGAAATCCCGCGACGTGACGATCACGTTCGACGAGTTGGTGATGAAGAAGGCCGAGTCTAGCGCGATCAGCATGATCGTGTAGGCGATCGAGTAGAGGAAGCCCCCGGCGTAGTCCTGCATGTCGAAGAACTGCGAGATCGCCGCCGCCGCCACGACCGAGGAGATGGCGAGCAGCATGCGCGTCGTCGAGCGGCGCATATGCCGCGGCATCTGGTAGAACACGTTGAAGCAGAGCAGGTAGGCCCGCACCATCACGACGATGAAGTAGAAGAGCGCGATGATCGGCTGCAAGTAGAGGAACAGCCCGATGACGGTCGCGAAGGTGTCGAGCACCTCGATCATGATGAGGATCACGGGCACGATGAGCGTCGCGACCCACGCGCTGAGCGTGATCGGCTTGTAGGACGTCTGGCTCCAGACGTGCAGCATCAGGAAGCCCGGGATCAGCGTCTGCGCGGCGTACAGCGCCACGCTCATCCAGGACATGACGAAGACGTCCTCGCCCTGCCAGGCGCCGAGCAGCAGCACGCCCGTCCATACGAACGTCGGGACCGTGAGGATGACGAAGAGCTTGCTCTCCACCGCGCGCTTCCGGAAGATGAAGATGCCCCGCACGAAGAAATACAGGGCCAGCAGGAACAGGCCCGCGAATAGGATCTTCCACATGGTCGCGTCGACGGTCAGGTAGCCGTCGATCACGCCCATCGCTTGGTCCAGAACGTCGTTTGAGGATGCGCCCTGGCTCTCTAACCCGGTGGCCACGTCATCTGCCTCCCTCCGAGGAGATGAAAATGTAGATGCCTCACGGTTTGCTGCCCTTCCTCGCCGCAATTGCACACGAGTCGGTAGCCGTTCTCAAGCCCGAGCATTTTTGCAATCTGCCCCACCTTTGCAACAAGGTGCCCCAACAATTGCTTGTCTGCATCCGTCTCCCCAACTTCATCCAAGGATGCGATGTGCCGCTTCGGCACAATGAGCACGTGCTCCGGCGCTTGCGGCTGCGCATCGCGAAACGCAAGGACCTCTTCATCCTCGTATACCCTATTGGATGGAATTTCCCCGTCTATGATTTTGCAAAAAATGCATTCCATACGGGATAATATATCACACTCCGCCCAATTTTTGTACAACAGATTTGAAATCGGAAATCGCGACCCTTTCCTTCAGCCAGGGCACAAGATCGCCCCCGCTTTCATAGGAATAACAGGACAGCGCCTCGATCGCCTCCTCCGCCGCGTCGACGTCGAATTGCGCGCACGCGCAGCGGAGTTGCTCCAGGGTTTCCTTGGAGGGCTCCGGGCGCATTTCCTTCCCGCCCTGCGCCGCCCCGGCCAGCTCCCCTGTCAGGACGCCGAGCGCGCCCAGGAGCGCGCGCGCGTCCGCGAGGAAGGCGGGGCCGTCCCTTTCCACGGCCGCAAGGTCGCCCGCTTTCGCCGCGTGCTCGAGCGCCTCCGCGCGGGCGCCGATCCCGTCCGCGCCGATGCTGCGGCTCGCGCCCTTGACGCCGTGCACGTCGATGCCGTAGGCCGGGAGCGTGTCCCCCGTGGGGTCTTCGAGCCGGTCCAGGATCGCCCCCGTGTTCTTCACGTACGACACGAGCACGTCCAGGTAGGCTTCAGCGTCGCCGCCGAAGCGCGCCAGGCCCTCCTCCAGGTCCACGCCCTCCACGCAGCGGCCGGCGAAGAGGCCGTCTGCGCCTTCGCCTTCGCCAGCGCCCGCGTCCGCGCCCGCGCCGCCGCCGCCGCCATGCTCGGCCACGGGGCCGGGCGCCCCCGGCAGCGCGCCCGCCGCCGCCAGGCGCTCCTCTTCCGCCCGGTCGCGCACCCACCGCTGGATGGCGCCGTCGAGCGCGATGATGTCGATCGGCTTCGACAGGAAATCGTCGAACCCGTTCTGCCGGAAAAGCTCGTCGTTGCCCACGAGGGCGTTTGCCGTCAGCGCGATGATCGGCACTTCCTCCGCGTAGGGGGTGCCGATCTCGCTGCGGATGATGCGCACCGCCTCCATGCCGTCCATCTCCGGCATCATGTGGTCCATGAACACCGCGTTGTAGCGCGGCTCCCCGCGGCGGATGAGCTCGACGGCCTCGCGCCCGTTCTCCGCCGTGTCCACCTGCATCCCGTACGGCTTCATGAGGCCCTTCGCGACGTCGAGGTTCGTCACGACGTCGTCGACGACGAGCACCCTCGCGTAGGGGATGCGCACGCGCGTCATCTTCCGGCCGCGGTCGAGCTTGCGCTCGCCGTAGCGGAAGGAGGCGAGGTTGTTCGCCGTCCGCTCGCCGATCCCCTTGCTGCTGATGACCTTCTGCGGCAGCCGTAGGCGGAACACGCTGCCTTCGCCGTAGACGCTCTCCGCCTCGAGCGTGCCGCCCATCATCTCCGCCATGCGCCGCGTGATCGCGAGGCCGAGCCCCGTCCCCTCGATCTTGCGGTTCGCCTTCGTGTCCACCTGGTTGTACTCCTCGAAGATCTTCGCGAGATCCTCGGGGCGGATGCCGATGCCCGTGTCGCGCACCTCCGAGACGAGGACGCATTCGCCCTCCGCGCCGCCTTCTTCCTGGCGCAAGCTCCACGTCACCTCCCCTTCCTTCGTGTATTTGAAGGCGTTCGAAAGCAAATTATTGAAAATCTGCTTGATGCGCAGCTCGTCGCCGTACATCCGCACGGGCAGGCCTGGGTCGGCGTCCACGCGGAATTCGATCGGCTTGCTGCCGATGCGGATGATGTTCAGCGTGACCGTGTCGTTGATCATGCTCGGCACGTCGTATTCGATCGGCACGAGCTCGAACTTCCCGGACTCGATCTTGGACAGGTCCAGCAAATCGTTGACGAGCCCGAGCAGCGTCACGCCGGAGCCGTAGATCTTCTGCAGGCTTTCGCGCGTGTCCTCCGCGAGCCCGCCCTTCTCGTCGTCCTCCGACAGGGAGAGCTCGGCGAGCCCGATGACCGCGTTCAGCGGCGTGCGCATCTCGTGGCTCATGTTCGCGAGGAAATCGCTCTTGGCGTTCGACGCCGCTTCCAGCTCGACCGTGCGCTCCTTCACGAGCGCCTGCAGCTCGGCCTCGCTCGTGCGTTTCAGCATGAGCCGCCGCACGAGCAGGAGGACGACGGCGACGAGCAGCGCGGCGACGAGCACCATGTACAGCGTCCGCGTCTGCGCGATCGACTTCTCGTAGTCGTACGTCATGTGCATCCAGAGGCTCGCGATCCCCTCCGTGTCCACGAGCCGCTGCGCCTTGCCGATGACGGAGGCCAGCGTCCCCTCGTTCAGGTTGAAGCCGTACTGCGAGTCCGACGAGTGGTCGAAGACGAGGTTGATCTTGAAGCCGGAGCGCTCCATGTAGTTCGTGACGGCGAGCAGGCGGTTTTCCGTCGCCATGACGTAGTCGATCTCGCCGGCCTCGAGCGCGTCGTACGCCTCGTAGATGTTGGGGTACACCGGCGTGTTGTGGTTGTCGGGGAACCACTGCTGGAACATCTCCATGAAGCCCGTGTCCGCGATCAGCCCCACGTTTGCGTAGAGCACCTGGTTGATGGAGATGGCGGGGAAGTCCGTCCGCGAGAGCAGCACGTACCGGTCGTTGGCGTACGGCTGGCCGAAGAGGAACCGCCCCTCGCGCTCGTCCGTGCGGATCAGCTCCGCGACCATCGCGGCGTCGCCGTCCTCGAGCATCTTGAAGACGACGGGCCAGCCCTCCTCCGGCGTGTTCACGATGTCAAACCGGATATCCGTGATCTTCTCGATCTCCGCAAGCACATCCAGCGCGATGCCACTCCACGTGCCGTCGTTCTCGTTGTAGAAATTGACGGGGTAGTTGGCGGGGCTGACGGCAAGCGGCACGGGCGCGCCGCCGGCTCCCGTATGCGCGTCGAGCCAGGCGCGCTCTTCTGCGGTCAGGCTTTTCAGGAAGGCCATGCGGGAAAAGTCCTCGTAGCCCTTCGAATAATATTCGCTGAGCTCCGCGAATCCGCCGTTTTGCAGGTAGAGGTCGATGGCCTCGAGGACCGGCGCGAGGCTCTCGTCCGCCGTCGTGATCGAGACGCGCTTGTAGGTGAGCGGCGTGTAGTTGGAGACTTCGACGTCCTCCTCCGTGAGCAGCGTCGAGATGATCGTGCTGTCCGCCACGAAGAGGTCGATCTCGCCCGCGCGCAGCTTCGCGAGCGCGTCGCGCGCGCCCTCCACTTCCAGGATCTCGTACGAGCCCTCCTCCAGGTTGCCCTCGATCAGCGTCCGGGAGACCGCGCCCTTCAGGAAGCCGAAGCGGGCGGGGCGCTCCTGCACGATGTTCTCGATCGGCGCCGCGTCCTCGAGCCGCGCCATCTTCACCGCGCGCTCCACGATCGTGTCCGTCATGAACATGCTCTTTTCGGCGTCGCCGGACGGCCGGTAGTCCCCCGAGAAATCGACCGCCCCTTCCCGGACGAGGTCGCTGAGCTCCGGCCAGCCGCAGAGCTCCAGCTCAAACGGCACGCCGAAGAGCCCGCTCAGACGGTCCGTGAGCAGCACGGCGAAGCCGCCGAGGCTGCCGTCCTCCCGGACGAAGCACTCCGAGCTGTCGCGCATGCCGTACGAAAACGACGCGCGCCCTTCGAGCGCCGCCTCCACGGCCGCGACCTGCTCCTCCGTGATGCCCGGGATATCCCGGAAGCTGTGTATCTGCTGCGCGCCCGCGCCGGTGTCCTGCGCGTATGCGCGCGGCTGCGCCTGCATGGTGCAGAGCGAAGCCAGCATCGCCACCGCGAGCACCGGCAATAGTATCCGTAACGACAGTTTCATCGCGTCCCCCCATATGATTCTGTACGCCTATTGCAATTGTTAATATATAGGTGGATTATACCCCATTTTCGAAAAAAACATTCAAGTTGCTTTAATGTTTATTAATTTACAACTTTGGCTCGCGGATCGCGAAGCTGGCGGCCGCGGCGGCCGCGCCGAGCGCGGCGCAGGCCAGCCACACGGGGGCGTAGCCGCCGGTGCGCTCGAAGCAGACGCCGCCGAGCCAGGAGCCGAAAAACCCGCCGACCT
Organism: Eubacteriales Family XIII. Incertae Sedis bacterium; assembly: GCA_031272365.1. Lineage (GTDB taxonomy): Bacteria > Bacillota > Clostridia > Peptostreptococcales > Anaerovoracaceae > WRFF01. The sequence continues at coordinate 24,162 of JAISTX010000059.1, read as the reverse complement.
GATGGACGACGAAAACGATGCCGTACAGCGTGGCGATGCTCGAAGGGCCGAACCTCTTGCCGATGAGGCCGGAGACCGGCGGCACGGTGGACGCGCCGGAAAAGCCGTACAGGCCGGTGAAGACCGTGACGCTCAGCACCGTCTTGGGCACGGCGAGGAAGAGGAGGATCGTGAGGGGCCTGAGGGCGTAGAGGGCCCCCAGCACGTTTTTCATCTTCGTGCGGGCGCACAGGCTGCCGCTGAGCAAGGAGCCTATGATGGTCGTGGCGCCGAAGACGGAGAAGGCGTTGGCCGCCGTCCCGGCAGGGAACCCAAACGACTCGATCTCCGTCGGGAGGTGGTTGAGGATCACCGCCATGTGGAAGCCGCAGGTGAAAAAGCCCGCCGCCAGCAGGAGGTAGAGCCGGCTATGGAACGCGTCGCGGACCACCCCCGCCAAGCCCGGCGGCTGGCCGCCCTGCGCGCCTGGCCTCGCGGCGTCGCGGCCATAGGCGGGGGCGGCCCCGCGGCCTGCATCCTGCGCCACGGCCCCGCGGCCCCGGCTCAGGAACAGCGCGACCGGCAGCGTCAGCGCCACCGGTATGGCCAGCATCGGCGCGGCGTGCCCGATCCCCCCTCTGCGGAGCAGGAGGCCCACCAGCGGGGAGAAGGCCATGTTGCCGAGGCCGTTGCTCGCGTTGACCGCGCCGGAGCTGACGGAGGACAGACGCGGCGGGATCTGCCGCGCGATCGTCTCGACGATGAGCCCGTAGGCGATGGCGCCGGTCCCGGCGGGCAGCATGACGCCGAGGCAGGCCATGAGCGCGGCCCCCGTCCTGCAGAGGGGCAGCAGCAGCAGGCCGCCCCCCGTCAGGGCGACGCCCGCGAGGATGGCCAGGAGGTTCCCCCATTTCGCGGAGGCCACGCCGAAGGCGGGCTGCACCAGGCCGAAGACAAACTGGCCGACCGCGAGGACAAGGCTCACGAAGGAGAAGGAGATGCCGGTGCTCACGACGACGGGCTCGAGCATGAGGCCGAAATTGTTCCGGACCCCGGAATACACCGCCAGCACGTAGCAGCCCGCCAGCGTGAGCGCGATGGTTTTTGGGAGCGAGGCGTTGTTCACCTATTCATTACGATTTCTGGCGATAGATTCATGTCAACCAGTAGTTTTAAGCACATTCAAAATCAATCTCTCGAGATTCTGACAGCCATGCCGCATACCGAAGTGCTTCTGCAATGTCCTCTTTCGAAAGATACGGGAATGCTTTGAGCATCTCTTCCGTACCAATGCCTTCGGCAATATGAGATACAATCATGCCGACCGTCACACGCGTACCCTTGATACATGCTTTGCCGCCCATTATATCTGGGTTTAGTGATATTCGTTCAAACCTATTCATTATCTCTGCCTTTCATCACTGTCGTTTTTCCAATACCAGCATTATACATCTTTCACAAGCATCTGGAAACAGTATCAGCCCAGCACCGAGAGCCGCCTGGCGTAGAGGCGGAGGGGGAAGGCGCCGTCGTGGGGCTCGCCGCAGTAGGCGCGGGACATAGACGCGCCGTCGGTGATGCGCACCACGCCGGCCGCGAAGAGCAGGCGCTCGAGCGTCTCCCGGTCGCCGGGTTCCGGGGGGCTGCCCGCGCCCGTGCCGCCCCCCGCGCCCGCGCCCGCGTCCGCGCAGAGCAAGGCTGCCGTCTGGAGGTGGCCTTTGTAGGGGCGGAGCGCCCCAAGGAGGCGTCCGCGCGGGAGCGGGCGCACCCAGGTGTTGCGGTAGCCGATCGCGGGGAGCAGCCGCGCGCCCTCCCCTCCCCCGTAAAGGGTGACGCTGACGCCCGCGCCCCGGAAGACGCGCGCCGCGCCGGCGAGCGCCTCGAGCTCCGCCGTGCGGAGCTCGAGCGTCTTCTGCGCCTGGACAAAGGGATCCGCCGGCGCCGGCAGGCGTGACGCCTCTGCCTCCAGGATCGCGAGGAAGCGCTCCGCGAAGGCGGCGGCCTCCCCGTCGTCCTCGGTGTCGAGGAAAATGCCCTGGCAGGAGTTGCAGTAGAGCTGCTGCGTCTCGCAGATGTTCCGCGCGACGCCGCGCAGGGCTTCGTCCGATGCAGCGCCGCCCCGCTCCGAGACGTAGGCGAAGCTGATCTTGTGCCCCCACTCGATGATCCGGGTGTCGGGGTCGGACAGCGCGCGCACCGCGCGCACGGCTTCGTCGCCGCCCCACACGACGATCCCGTCCGCGAGCCTGGCGAGCCGTTTCATCCCGGCGATGTCGTCCGACGGCGTCGCGAAAACATAGATCTGATCCGCAAGCAAAGGTTCCTCGGCGATCAGCGCAGACAGGATCGCCTCCGAGAGCGCGTCGCCGCCGCCGGGGAATTTGAGCAGGTTGACGTTGCCCGTAAGCAGCCCCTCGATGACGCTGAACACGGGGAGTGCGTCGGCGTTGCCGGCGGCGATGTGCAGCAGGACGCCGAGCGGCGCCCAGCGCTGGCGCACTTGCCTCCCGTCCGCGGACGCGAACGGGACGAAGGCCGTTTCTTCCGCGATGCCGTCCGGGAATTCCGTGCGCAGCCGGGCCTCGAGCCATCCGCGCGAGAGCAGGGTCTGCGCGATTTCGATCTCGTCCCGCGCGCGCTGCTCCGTCAGGCCGAGCGCCAGGAGCGCGGGCAGGTGCTCCTCGGGGGCGATCCGCCGCGAGAGCCGGTCGCAGGCGGCCACGACGGCCTCCGCGGGCAACGTTCCGCGCCCGAGCGTCTCCGTGATCTTCTCCGCAAGCGCCGCCATGTCGGCCGGGTTGTTATCGTTATACAAAAAAGAAGCAGGCGCGCCCATCAGCCGGCCTCCTTCGCGAGCAGCTCGGCGGCCTCCGCCGCGCAGGTCTTGGCGCCGCCCGCGCCCGCCCGCCCGAGCAGGTCGAAATACGGCGTGGGGATCCCGCAGCCGCAGTCCGCGCCGGGGCGGAGCGCCGCGAGGTCGTCCGTGACGACGGAGAGCAGCGGCAGGCTCGTCATGAGCGGCGTGACGAAGCTCAGCAGCCCGGCGCGCCCCTCCGGCAGCGGCGCGAGCGTCACAGGGTCGCGGATGATCGCGCGGCTGTAGAGCGGCACGTGGAAATGCCCGCGCGCGCATTTGCAGTACGGGATCGGGTGCTCGACGGCGCTGTAAAACTCCAGCAGGTTCTCCGGCCCGAGCCCGAGCGTCTCCCGCAGCAGCCCCGCAAACTCCGCGCGGTCGATCTCGCGGGAGGCAAACTGCTTCCAGCCGCCGCCGAGGATGACCTTCGACTTTTGGTTCAGCCGCAGCTTCACGCCGTTTTCGCGCAGGGCGCTGAGCAGGAACGCCATATAGGGCGGCAGGCCGACGAAGCGGACGGGGAAGCCCTGCTTCGCGTAGCGCAGGAGCGCGCGGGAGACGCCCTCCTCGTTGACGTGCGGGCCGGACGGCGTGATCTCCAGCGCGTATTCGCGGTGCAGGGCCGGCGCAAACTTCGTCGTGCCGTAGGCCGTCTTCGCCGCGCCCGCGCCCGTATCCTCCTCGCTGCCGCTCCCGAGGATCCTGTCCGGCCTCGGCCCGAGCACGATGTAGTTCGTCGGCAGCGGCGAGAGGACATGGTGCCGCAGGAAAAAGAAGAACACCATCGCCAGCCCGTAGCGGAAGCTCGGCGCGTCGAAGGCGACGAAGCTCCTGCTGCCGCTCGTGCCGGACGAAGCGGCGCCCACCCGGAGCGCGCCCTCGGGCACGGTGAACAGGCGGTTGCGTTTGAAGTAAAGCGTCGGGATCACAGGAATCCGCGCGAGGTCGCCCTCGCTCCGGATCATCCCGGCGTCCACGCCCTCCGCGTCGAGGATGCGCCTGTACGCCGGGTTGCGCGCGGCATGCCACGCGAGGTTCTCGCGCACCGCGCAGAGGAACGCCTCCGCGCTCCCGGCGGCGTCGTACGGATCCCTTCGCAAAAACAGCTTCGCCCGCGCGTCCATGTCTCCATCATATCCTATTCAAGGCGGTGGCAGAGGCTTCAGAGCCACTCGGCAGACACCGGCTCAGCCTCGGGGCAGCGCGGCGGCGCCCACAGCCGGCGGGCGCGGCGAAGGCCGAGGGCGGCGCGGATCTCCAGGGGCAGCTTGCGTTTCGCCAAGGCGGCGAGGAGCCTCTTCGCGTAAGCGCACCCGTCCGGGTCGATCGAATAATATTGCCACTTGCCGGCGCGCCTCGCCTTGACCACGCCGGACTGGCAGAGGATTTTCATGTGGTGCGACAGCGTCGGCTGGCTGATCTGCAGATCGTCCAGCAGGACGCAGGCGCACTGCTCCCCCTCGCAGAGGAGCTCGAGCACGCGCACGCGGTTCTCGTCCGTAAAAGCCCGGAACACCCGGATCCATTCATTCCCCATGAGCGCCTCCTTTCAACGGATCACCCTCGAAACGATTGTACCAAACGCGTAGGCGATCATCAACGATTGACATCCTGATGACAGGGAAGGTTTACCGGTCCGGCAGGTCGCTGCGGGGGCATAGGAGCTCGACCTCTATGCTGCTGCCCTTCGGGAAACCCGCCTCGCCGATCTTGTTGATGTACTGCGCCGCCCCGGCGCCGATGACGTACTCGCTCGACGCGCGGTCGAGGGTGAGCGGCGTCGCGAAATAGCGGCCGCCGCTGCGGAAGACGTTGAGGCGGTTCAAAAATTCGATCGGCGCCGGCGTATGCAAATCCTCGGTCAGCTCGGCCGCAAGCAGCTCCTTTGCCTCCGGCTGGATGCCGAGCGCGCGCGCGATGACCGCCCGGAGGCACCAGTCGAAGACGTAGTACGAGGCGATGGTGGGCCCGGGCACGTTGATGGCCGGCTTGCCATCGATGAGCGTGATGCAGACCGGGCGGCCGGGCGCCGCCGCGACCCCGTGGCAGATGACCTCGCCCCTCCGCTTCAGCAGGGAGGCGTTGCAGTCGTCCTTGCCCTTGGAGGACCCGCCGTTGATGACGACGATGTCCGCCACCGCCAAAGCCTCGTCCAGGGCGGCCTCCAATTCGCTCTCCCTGTCGCGCACGATCGGGTGGAGCGCCACCTCGGCGCCCATCTCCGCGAGCATATGCTGCGCCAGCGAGGAGTTTGCGTCCGTGACCTGCCCGCGCCGCAAAGGGACCCCGGGCTCGGCCAGCTCGCTGCCGGTCGGGATGAAGCAGGCCACCGGGCGCTTCCGCACCGATACCTGCGTAAGGCCGCCGCGCGTGATCGTCGCGATGTCGATCGGCCGGAGCCTCTGCCCGGCGCGCGCCAGCACGTCGCCCTCGCGCAGGGACTGGCCGCCCGGCTCGATGTTCATGCCGGGCTCAATCCCAAGGCCCTGCGCCAGCGCAAGGCCGCCGCCCTCGAAAAACATGACGTCCTCGATCGGGACGACCGCGTCGAAACGGTCGTCGAAATCATCCCCCGTGTCGGCGCGCACATAGTCCTCCCCTTCGCGGAAGGCGCGGGTGTCCGGCAAGGGCCTTTCCGCGAAATCCGCGGCGCGCACGGCGATCCCGTCCATGCGCGACGCCCGGAAGACGGGCTGCCGGGACACCGACAGCACATCTTCCGCGAGGATGCGCCCGCGCGCCTCCGCAAGGGCGCAAGGCTCCGCCCGCGCGGCGGGCTGCCACCGCGCGAACAGTTTCTCGAGGGCTTCTTCCCGTGTGAGGGTGTCAAACTCGATCCTTGCCACGGTCATTCCCCTTCCTCTTCCGGCTCCTCATACCCGAGCGGCGGCAGGTGGTCCAGGATCCGCTGCGCGTTCTCCTCGCTCAAGCCGTATCCGTAGAACCGGCTGTAGTAGTCCTGCACCTCCGCCACCATGTCGAGGTCCTCGAAGAGCTCCGGGTACATCTTCTGCGCCAGGTATTCCATCAGCAGGACGCCTTCGCTCGAATAGTCCCAATACATCACGCCGTCCGGGCACAGGTACACGTTGCCGCTCTTGACCGCCTCGATGTCCTTCCATTTCGGGTCCGTCGTCACCGGCTCCGTGCTCTCCATGCGCCCCATGAAATAGAAGTCGGGGTCCCACGCGATGATCTGCTCCAGCGTCACGACGGTGTCCATTTCCTGCCCGGTCTCGTCCGCGAGGTTCTTCCCGCCCGCGAGCTCCAGCCAGAACGAAACGTACGAATACTGCGAGAACACGCCGAGCCCGTCCTCGCCGTAGGCATACAGGGCCGTCTTGCGCTCCTCGTCCGGGACGTCCTTCACCTTGTCCTGGACATAGGCGACTTTTTCAGCGAAATAGGCGTCCCATTCCGCCGCCTTGTCCAGGGCCGACCCGCCGAAGGTGTCGGCGAAAGTCTGCACCTCTTTTTTCTGGTAGTCGATGAATTCGTCCACCGTCGTCGGGTTGCCCTCCGAGTTCTGCACGACGACGACCGGGATGCCCGCCTCCTCGATCGCCGCGAGCGAGTCCGCGTAGTCGAAGAAGAACGCCACGTCCGGGTCGAGCGCGAGCAGCGCCTCGACGTTGGGCTCCCCGGGGCTCTCGATCGCCGCGACGGCGGAGATGGCCGGGTTCGTCTCCTTGACCCAGGGCCGTTCCACCATCAGGAAATGCGCCCCCGCGAGCTTGTCCGCCTGCCCGAGCAGGAACACCTTCTCATAGGCCGGCCCCGCGATGGCGAGCGCGCGCGTCGGGCTCACCGCAAACTCGGTCGTGCGCCCCGCCAGGTCCGTCACCGTGTAGGCGTCCGCCGCCGCGTCCGGCGCCTCCGCGCTGCTGCCCGGCACCGAGCTGCCCCCTGCGGCAGACCCGCCGCTGCTGCCCGCGCCGCCCCCGCAAGCGGACAGCGCCATCGTCAGGGCCATCAGGACCGCCAGGGCAGCCAAGGCCGGCTTCGTGATTTTCTTCATCTTCCGTTTCATTCTCTTCCTCCTTCTGCAACGACAACTATTGAATCAGCTCCTCCGGCACGCATACCGGAAAAGACGGATTTCCCACATGGTGCACGGCGATCTTCGCGCCGTACAGTTTCTCCAGCACCTCCCCCCGGAGGATCTCGGACGGGCTGCCGACCCGGAAGCCGTCCTCCAGCCCGAGCACGCCCACGCGCGATTGCAGCATCGTGATATGGTCCGGCGCGTGCGAGGTCATCAGCACCGCACGCCCGCTGCCCGCGAGCCCCCGGATGCGCTTCAGGACGCGGATCTGGTTCCCGTAGTCCAGGTGGTTCGTCGGCTCGTCCATCAATACCAGGCGCGCGTCCTGCATCAGCACCCTGCCGATGCGCGCCTGCTGGTGCTCCCCGCCGCTGAGCTGGTTCATCGGCGTGCCCGCGTAATGCGCGATGCCGAGGCCCTCGAGGACCTCCATCGCCCGCGCGTAGTCGGCATCCCCCGGCTTCTCCAAAAAACCCAGATGCGGCGCGCGCCCCATCACGAGGTACTCGAGCACCGTGTACTCGAGCGCCGTTTCGTGGAGCTGCGTCAGGTAGCCCATGGCCTTCGCCCGCTCCCGGTACGGCATGGCCCCGATGTCCCGCCCGCAGACCCGCACCGCGCCGCCGTCGAAGTCCTGCAGCCCCGCGATGCAGTTGAGCAGCGTCGTCTTGCCCGACCCGTTCGGCCCGATCAGCACGAAGGTCTCGCCGGGCGCCACCGAGAAGCCGACCCCCCCGAAAACGGCCTTGCGCCCGCCGCCCGCCGCCGGGTACGAGCACGACAGCCCTTCGACCGCCAGCAGCGCGCCCGTCAAAGCTCCAGCCTCCTGCGCACGATGATGAAGACGAAGAGCGGCGCCCCGATGAACCCGGTGATGACGCTGAGCGGGATCTCCGCCGACGTCAGGGACCGGGCGAGCGTGTCGACCGCCACCATGAACGCGGAGCCGAAAAGCACCGCCGCGGGGATGCTGTGCACATGGTCGCTCCCGACGACCAGCCGCGCCAGGTGCGGCACGATCAGCCCGACCCACCCGATGGTGCCGCTGATGCAGACAGCGGATGCCGTCAAGATGGTAGAGCATATAATAATGATGATTCGCAAAAGCCCAGCGTTGACGCCGAGCGACTGCGCCTCTTTGCCGCCGAGGGAGAGCAGGTTGATGCGCCAGCGCAGGGCGACGAGCACGCAGGAAACCGCGAGGATCACCGGGGCGGTCACCAGCACATCGGCGCCCGTGACCTTCCGCAGGCTCCCGAGCGTCCAGAAGATGATGTTGGGCAGCTCCTCGTAGACGTTCGCGAGGTACTGGCACAGGCTGAGCAGCGAGCTGCACAGCGCGGAGACGATGATGCCGGAGAGCACGAGGGTCATCGGGGACGGCTTGCGGAAGGCCCTCGAGATGGCCGCCGCGAGCGCGACGGCGCCGCAGCCGCAGAGCAGCGCCGAGATCTGGATGGCGACGGCGCCGGAATGCATGAGGATGGCGACCGAGGCCCCGACGGCGGCGCCGGAGGAGACCCCCAGGATGTCCGGGGACACGAGCGGGTTGTGGAAGACGCCCTGGTAGACCGCGCCGGACAGGGACAGCGCCCCGCCCACGAGCACCGCGCCCACGATGCGCGGGAGGCGCACGTTCACCACGACCGTCTGCATCGTGTCCGTCCAGGTCGCGTCCACCGGGAACACCTGCCCGAGCAGGATCCGCACGACCTGGCCCGGCGCCACGTAATACCGCCCGATGCCCAGCGCAAGGATGCACAAAACCACGACCAAAACCCCCGCCCCCGCGATGGTCAGGCGGTTCCTCCGGTGATGGGCATGGATCGGCTTCACCCGCCAGACTTGCCGATCACGCGCAGCGCGGCGAGCAGCGTCTGCGCGGTTTTTTTGTCGAACGCGCCGAGCACGGCTTCGTTCATCTCTTCGATTGCCTGGAGCACGTCCTTTTTCAGGGCGGCCCCCTTCGGCGTGAGCGCGATGCGCACGCTGCGCCGGTCCTCCTCGTCGATCCTGCGGTCGATGAGCCCCTTCTTCTGCATCCGGTCCAGGACGCCCGAAACCGTTGAGTTTTCGAGTGCCAAGGCCGCTGCGAGGTCTTTGGGGGTGGCGTCGCCGTTCTCCCAGAGGTAGTTCAGCACGCCGTATTGGCCCGGCGTGATGTCGTACTTGGCCAGCTTCTCGCTGGTCTGCACAAACACGGCGTGCTGCGCGATTGTGAGCAAATAGTTGATGCAGTTATTGAATTCCATGCGTTTAGTTTAACACAAATGGCCTACACAAGCTTCATGGATCCCGAGATGACGAGCTTCATGATCTCGGAAGTGCCCTCGTAGATCTCCGTGATCTTCGCGTCGCGGTATTTGCGCTCGACGCCGTATTTCCGCGAATAACCATACCCGCCGAACATCTGCACCGCCTCGCGCGTCACGTCGACGGCCGTGCGCGACGCGAAAAGCTTCGCCTTCGCGGCGAGCGGCCCGTACGGCTCCCCGTTCGACTTGGCGGACGCCGCGCGGTAGACCATCAGCCTGGCCGCGTCGATCTGCGTCTGCAGGTCCGCGAGCTTGAACTGCGTGTTTTGGAAGGCCGCGATCGGCTTGCCGAACTGCTGGCGCTCCTTGACGTAGCCGATGGCGAGGTCGAGCGCGCCCTGGGCGATGCCGAGGGCCTGGGCCGCCACGCCGATGCGGCCGGCGTCGAGCGCCTTCATCGCGCATTTGAACCCGTCGCCCTCCTTCCCGAGCAGGTTGGCCTGCGGGACGCGCACGTCCTCATAGAAGACTTCGCAGTTCGACGCGCCGCGGATGCCCATGCGCGGGATGTTCTTGCCGACTTTGAGGCCCGGCGTGCCCTTCTCGACGACGACGGCGGAGATGCCCTTCGTGCCGAGGGATTTGTCGGTCATCACAAAGACGATGAAGATGTCCGCGAACTCCGCGTTCGTCGTGTAGATCTTGCTGCCGTTGATCACGTAGTCATCACCGTCCTTGACCGCCACGGTCTGCTGCCCCGCCGCGTCGGACCCGGCGCCGGGCTCGGTGAGGCCGAAGCAGCCGGTCTTGCCGCCCTCGAGCATGGGGCGGAGGAACCGCTCCTTCTGCTCCGGCGTGCCGAAATTGTCCACGCAGGAGCACGCCAGCGAGGTGTGCACGGACACCGTGATGCCCGTCGAGGCGTCCTGCCGGGAGATCTCCTCGACCGCCAGCGCGTAGTCGACGTAGTCGCTGCCCTGCCCGCCGTATTCCGTGCCGTACGGGATGTTCATGACCCCCGCCTCGTGCAGCTTCTTCACAAGGCCGAGGTCGAACGTCTCCTCCTCGTCCATCTTCAGCGAAAGGGGGGCCACCTCCTTCTCCGCAAACGCCTTGTAGTACGCCTGCCGCTCCAACTGCTTCTCCGAAAACCCAAACTCCATGATACGCTCCTTTCATTCGCCGTGATAGAAAATAGTTCGTAAACCATTTATATCGTATTACGAACTATTTGTCAACAAAATTTTTCGAAGAAAAAAAAAAAAAAAAAGAACCGCCCCTCGGGGTTCGAATCCCACTACTCCGGCCAAATGCAACAAAACACCCTTGCGGGCGTTTTGGCATTTGGCGGAGAAGGTGGGATTCGAACCCACGTACGAGTCACCCCGTAAACGCATTTCGAGTGCGCCGCGTTCCGACCACTTCGCTACTTCTCCATTATTCGGCTGCGGCGCAAACGCGCCACGGCTTGTTATTATATAAAATGAAGCGTGCTCCTGTCAAACGCGCACGGGCTCGGGGCTGTAGCGGAAGCCGGTGAGCGTCCGGAACCCGAGCATGTGGTAGAGCTTGTCCGCGCGGATGCCGAGGCTGATCATCATGCGCGAGCGGTCGAGCTCGTCCTGCTCCTGGCGCAGGTTCTGGTAGACGTAGACCTCCGGCCCGATGCCGTGGATCTCGCGCAGCATCTCGGCGCCCTGCGCGTTGAAGGCGAGGACGCGCACGCAGATGCGCTCGGACAGGGCCTCCTCCATCTCCGCCTTCGAGAGGCGCAGCGCCGTGTGCAGGAAGAAGCGGCGGATGCGCGTTTCCGTATAACGCTTGCTCTTGACGGCCTGGACGAGGTCGCGGAAGTTCTCCGCGCGCCCGGCGGCGGTGAGCAGCCGGTTCTCGAGCCCCTCCGACGCCGAATAGATCTCCTCCGGCTCGCCCACGTGCATCGCGATCAGCGAATAGCACAGCGCGTCGTACAGGTCGTCGGGGAAGACCATGATGTGCCCGCGCTGCGGCGTCGCAGCGAGGTTGTACTCGTACAGCGGATTGGACTTGCATTCCCAGGCGGACACCGTGGGGATCTCCTCGATGATGCCGTTCTTGAAGACGTCCGCCGACCGGTCCGTCGTGAAGGCGAAGCCGCGCCCGATGCGCCCGACGCGCAGCAGCGACCGGATCGCGCTCGCGCCCGCGAAGCCGCCCTTCTCGTTCACCGTGTCCGGGCCCGAGCCGATGCGCGGGATGGCGTACAGCTCGATGTCCTCCGGGCTCCTGCCCCCGCCCGCCGCCATATAGGCCGGCCGGAAGCACATCATGGCCTTGCTCGACCGCTCGGCCTCGAGGAGGACGATCTGCCGGAGGTATTCGATGTCCAGGATGTCGTTGGGGTGCTGCACGAGCGCGGCGCGCTCCTCGCCGAGCACGCCCCTCAGCGCCTCCTGCCGCGCCGCGGGGTAGGAAAGGCCCTGCTTCATGAACAGCTGCGTCTTCTCGGAAAACTCCTTCGTCTCGAAGGCGAAGAGCTGGGCGATCTCCTTCAGGTCGGAGATCACCGTGCCCGGCGACTCGACCGCCCGCTCGCTGCCGAACGCGATCGCGTCGCAGATGCCGATCCCGGCCAGCGCGCGCACGCCGCCGCGCGCAAAATTTTCCGCGCCCGTCGCGGCGTAGACGAACGGCAGCTCGAGCACCAGGTCGATGCCGTTGCGCACTGCCGCCTCCGCGCGCAGGTATTTGTTGAACAGGGAAGGCTCGCCCCTCTGCACAAAGGGGCCGCTCATGATGCATACCGACCGGTCCGCGCCGCTTTGGCGTTTCGCCTCCTCGAGGCAATAGGCGTGGCCTTTATGAAAAGGGTCGTATTCCGCTATGATGCCGAGCGTTTTGGGCATCGCGGCAGTTATTCATCCATTTGCGTCTTGTACGCAAGCTCTTTGATCTCGGTGCGGTTTTCCGTCAGACGGTCCGCCACCCCGTCAAACGTCACCCGCAAATGGTTGAACATCTCCCCGAAATACTGCTGATCCAAATACTCGAGCTTCTCCTGAAAATCGAACAGCACCTTGTCGATGTAGTCGTAGGTGCTCATCTTCAGCTGCTTCGCCCCCTGCGCCGCGCTCTCCTCGAGCTCCTTCGCGCGCTGCTTCGCCAGCTGCGTGATCTGGTTCTGGTCCACCAGGATCTCCGCGCGCTGCTCCGCGTCCTTGATGATCGTCTCGTATTCCTCCTTCGCGTCGTTCAGGATGCGCTCCCGCTCGTCCTTTATGAACTGCGCCTGCTGGATCTCATCCGGCAGCGCCTTGCGTATATCATCAACGATTTCCTGGATTTCCGGCTTGTCCACCATGATCCTGTTTGTCAGCGGCACACCCGGCGCGGTATCGCAAATTTCTTCAATTTCTTCGAGCAAGTCCAGAACTTTCATCGTGCGTCATCCTCCAACCATTTTTTCGTTGTACCGTATACTATATCACAGTTTGCTTTTTTCTTCATCTTCACCACTGATTTTTCCAATATATTCCAGCACCTTCCCCGGCACGAAGCGGCTGATGTCGCCGTCGTACCGCATCACCTCCTTGACGATGCTCGAGCTGATGAAGGAATACGCCGGCTCCGTCATGAGGAAAATCGTCTCCGCCCGCTCGTAGAGGTGCGCGCTCATCTGCGCGATCGCGATCTCGTAGTCGAAATCCATCGCCGTGCGCAGTCCCCGCACCACGGCCGTCACGCCGTTCTCGTTGACGTAGTCCGCCAGCAGGCCCGAATAGCAGACGATCTCCAGGCCGGAGATGCCCTCCGTCGCGAGCTCGATCATGCGGACGCGGTCTTCCGTGCTGAAACGCGGCTGCTTCTCGCTGTTCACGAGCACCGCGATGACCAGCGTGTCCGCGAGCTTCGACGCCCTTTCGATCACGTCGAGGTGCCCGTTCGTGATCGGGTCGAACGTCCCTGCGTAGAGTATCTTGTTCGTCTTCAAAAGTGTTGGCCTCCTCGCCGCCCGCGTTCATGCGAGCACATCCACCGCAGTATTGCCATACCGCCGCGTCTTCGCGAGCCAAAGCGTCGGTGGCAGCGCCTGCAAATAGCCTTCCTGTTTCGCGTCCCGTTCTATCACGACGCATGCCCCATCCGCGAGCACGCCCTCCTTCAAAAGCGCCTCCAGCATATATGGATAATGTTCGCACAGTTTGTATGGTGCGTCAATGAACACTATGTTTACTTTTTCATTGCAGTTTTGCGCAACCCGCGCGATAGCCCGCCTCCAGTCCGCTTGAATAACAATCACCTGGCCGCCCCCCTGCCCGCGTTGGGGGCCTTGCACGATCGCGCCTGCGTTCGCCCGCACCCACCGCGCGGACGTGTCGCAGAAATACACCTTGGCCGCCCCGCGCGACAGCGCCTCGATCCCGAGCGCCCCGGAGCCTGCAAACAGGTCGAGGCAGACCGCGCCCGGAACCCGGTCCGCGATCATCGAGAACATCGCCTCCTTCACGCGGTCCGTCGTCGGCCGCACAGCGTCCCCCCGCGGCGCCTCGAGTTTCCTTCCTTTATATATCCCGGCGATGACCCTCATCCGATGGCCTCGAGCCCTTCCAGGTAGGCGCGCAGCCGCGCGTGTTCCGGCGCCGCGAGCCCCGGATCCTCTGCGAAGAGCGCCTTCGCCTCCGCGCTCACCTTCTGCACGACCTTCAGGTGCTTCGCGAGGTCCGCGATCTTGAGCTCCGGGAGCCCGTGCTGCCGGACCCCGAAAAAATCGCCCGGCCCGCGCAGCTCCAGGTCCATCTCCGCGATGGCGAACCCGTCGTTCGTGGCGGCGAGCGTCTCCCCGCGCTTCCGCGCGAGCTCCGAGCGGCTGTCGGAGAGGAGCACGCAATACGACTTCGCCGCCCCGCGCCCGACGCGCCCGCGCAGCTGGTGCAGCTGCGCCAGCCCGAACCGCTCCGCGTTCTCCACGATCATGACCGTCGCGTTCGGGACATTGACCCCAACCTCGATCACGACCGTCGCGCAGAGCACCTGGATCTCCCCGGCCGCGAACGCGCGCATCACCTCGTCCTTCTCGCGCGGCTTCATGTCCCCGTGCAGCAGCCCCACGCGGTACCCGCAGAACCGCTGCGAGAGCTCGGCGAAAAGCCCCTCGGCCGTCTTGATGCCCTCCCCCGGCGCCCCGCCAAGCAGGGCCTCCTCTTCCGCGCCCTCCGCGATCATCGGCGCGACCACGTACGCCTGCCGCCCCTTCGCAAGCTGCTTCCCGCAGAAATCATAGGCGGCGTCCCGCTTCGAGCTGTCCACGAAGCGCGTCTCCACCGGCTTCCGCCCGGGCGGCAGCTCGTCCAGCACCGACACGTCCAGGTCGCCGTACAGGATGAGCGCCAGCGTCCGGGGGATCGGCGTCGCCGACATGACCAGCACGTCCGGCGCGGCCGCCCCGCCCTTCTCGCGCAGCCGCAGCCGCTGCGCGACGCCGAAGCGGTGCTGCTCGTCCGTCACGACGAAGCCCAGGCTCCGGAAGGCCACATCCGGCTCCAGGACGGCGTGCGTCCCGACCAGGATGTCCACCTCCCCCGCGAGGAGCCTTTCCTTGACGGCGGCCTTCTCCTTCGCCGTCAGCCCCGAGGAGAGGAAATCCACCCGCGCGCGGCCCGCCAGCACGCGGGAAAACTCCGCGAAATGCTGCGCCGCGAGGATCTCCGTCGGCGCCATCAGCACGCTCTGGTAGCCGCTCCGCGCCGCCTTGAAGCAGCCGGCCATCGCCACCGCCGTCTTGCCGCTGCCGACGTCCCCCTGCAGCAGCCGGTGCATGGCGCCCGGCCCCTCCATGCCCGCGTAGACCTCCGAGGCCGCCCGCCGCTGCGCACCCGTCAGGGCAAACGGCAGCAGCGCCTCGAACGCCGCCAGCGCGGGCTCGGCCGGGAAGCGGATGCCGCCCGCCCCCTCGCCCTGCTTCCCGCGGATCCACAAAAGGCCCGCCTGCAGCAGGAACAGCTCCTCGAACACAAACCTGTATTGCGCGGATTTCAGCGCGTGCTCGTCTTTCGGGAAGTGGATGGCCGGCAGCGCCACGCCCGCCGGCGCCAGATTGTTATTGGAAAGGAGGCCGGGCGGGAGGATCTCCGGAAAGCCGGGGGCGTCCGGCTGCCACCCGTCCAGCGCGTGGCGCACGAGCCCGCGCAGGAATTTCTGCGAGATGCCCGCCGTGAGGCCGTAGACCGGCACGATGCCGCCGCCGCTTTCTTCACCACCTTCCACAAGGCGCCCAAACTCCGGGTGCGCCATGACGGGCCCCGCGAGGTCCCTGCGCACCGGCCCGTAGAGCCAGTAGGAGGCGCCGGCTTCGAACGCGTTCCTGAGGTAGGCCGCCCCGAAAAACAGGACCGTGAGGCTGCCGGTCGCGTCGCCCGCGCGCACGCGGAGCGGGATTTTCGAGCGGCCGCCGCGCGAGAACGGCGGCGCGGTGACGCCGGTGACGGTCACGTGCAGGAAGGCGGGCGCGCCGTCCGGGAAGGCGGGGTCCAAAAGCTCGCGCACCGAAAACAGCTTCCGCCTGTCCTCGTACCGCCTCGGGAAATGCCTGAGCAGCGTGCCCACGTCCGTGATCCCGAGGGCCTGGAGCTGCGCCGCCTTCTTCGGCCCGACGCCGGGGAGCGACGCGACCTTTGTCCCGGCTTCAATCATTGGCCGAATCGTCTTCCTCCGGATCCCGCACCTCGCGCACGCCGGTCCCGTCGTCGATGTAGATGAGGCTGCGCTTCGATACCTTCTCGGAAAGCGTGCCGACGAAGACCATCTTGATGAGACCCACCTCGACGCCCGTCACGCGCGGCACCTCCCCGCGCAGCTTTTGGGCCAGCGCCACCGCAAGGTCGCTCACGCTCGAGCCGAACCGGAAGATGAGGTAAAGCTTGATGTTCATCCGCCCGCCCTTCAGGCGCGCGCGCACGAACCCCGTCTCGTCCTCCGGGCTCTTCTGCGCCCCGCGCCGCAGCCGGCCCTTCGGCCCGGACACCAAAAGCCGCCCCTCGAACTCGTCGATGACGCGCCCGCAGAGGTTCTCGACGACGCGCCGGTCGATCTCGACCGTCCCGAGCGCATTTTCCTCCCTGTAAACTCTCATAGGTTCACTATACCACACTGGAGTCGAACTCGTCGGTCTGGAAACGACGGATTCGCCGAATAAAAAAACCGGCCCCTGCCGCGCACCAGCGTACGCGAGGAAGCCGATCTCGTTGCGGTTCCGATCTGCGCCGAAGCGCGCGGCCCTACACGGCCTTCGTCACCTTCCCTGCCCGGAGGCATTTCGTGCAGACGTTGATATGCTTCACCGTGCCGCCCTCGTTGACCTTGACGGACTGGATATTGGCATTCCATTTGCGCCGCGTGTGGCGGTTGGAATGCGACACGTTGTTCCCGGACGCCTGGCCCTTCCCGCAAATCGCACATTTTCTCGACATGGCTCTACTCCTTTTCTATACTCTGTCAAAACGGCCCCGGGGCCGTTCGTTGCAAACGCACGTCCAATATCATACACCACTTCCGCCCCAAGCGCAAGGACTTTTTCCGGCCGCCGGCTCCGGTGCGCCACCCCAGCGCGCCACCGCAGCGCACCACCCCGGCGCGCCTACTTTCAGGGGTGTTGCCTGCCCAAAGCCCCCACCGCCACCGATTTCGCATCGAGTACGCGGATTACACGCCAATCCGCGAACTCGATTGAAAATCGGTCATGCAGAGGCCGGATTTCCTACCGATATTGCATCGAGTTCGCGGATTGCGTCCCGGCCCGCGAACTCGATGCAAAATCGGTAGAGCGGCCTTGCCGCAACCAGCCCCTTATACGTCACCGCTTCTCCCACGACCCATCATGGAAGCCGTAGGTGATCACCCCGACATCGCCGGAGTCCACCACGACATCCATCGCGTCCCATTCGATGGACTTGAGATCCATGGTCCGGTAAGCCTCCGCGCATTCGTAGACAACGCTCCCCGTGCCGGCTGTTTCGATATGGAACGTCGCCTCCGTCACATCCCCGCCATCCACTACCTCCACCACCAGGACATACGCCCCATCCGGAGACACAGTGCTATACGGTTCATACTCATGCGAAGCCTGGATGATCGCGCTGTGCGCCGAGAATAGATATGCATAGAGCAAACCGCCGCCAACAGCCAGAACGACCGCAACCAAGGCAGCAACAATGACCGCAATGCGAACAGGCCTCTTCACTTTGTTTTGCCGATCATACATAGTATGCAAAAAATCCATTTCCTGACCGATTCACTTTCAACATACTTGTCAATCAACCTATACAATTCCTCTTTAGCCACATCGTCCTGCATCCGCGTGTTTATGTTCCTCAGTATCCACCTAAAGAATTTTGCGGCATTTCATGTTGTGAAGATTTAGCTAATCGTTTTGAGGCGGACTGCTACAGACGAGCCTCGAGAAGAGCCTTGAGCCGTTCGGGGTCTCGGTAAGTATTGAAGAGGCAGAGCGCCACAATCTCTAAATCGTGGTCGCTTACCCGTTTCTCTTTGTAGTACATCAATGCATCAAAGTATTCTTCTTTGGCCAGATCCAGATAGGTCAGGGTGTAGCTTTGCATATTCAGAACTCAATCCCAATAAGCCGTTTGGCCTCCCTGTGTATTTCAGACGCAGACGTTAGACGCGATCGGTCAAATGACAGCTTGTATCGCTCATCAATGACCGCCCGCAAGGATTCGTCGAACTGCGCGTATTCTTCGTTTTCGTGCTCAGATGCCGCGTTCATTGCGTAGATTATTTTTTCCATTTTCATCGCCCTTCCAATCGTGATTCTTTTGCTCATCATAACGCATCCATCGCTATTTCACAAGCAGCTGTTGCACCTGAACTGTTGAGAATCTACGCATTAAGGCAATAGTACCACATTGCCGTTCAAAATAGGCATCTATTTCTTTCGTGCATCTTTCGCACATCCGCTCAATATTCTTTCAACGTGTGTATGCTGTATAATACCCATTGATGGCTTTTGACTACTACGTTGTGGGCGCGGTGGCGCGGGAACTGGCGGGCCGCCTTGTGGGCGGCCGGGTCGAGCGCGTCTACCAGCCGGGCCGCGCGGACATCCTGCTCCTCATCAACCGCCCCCCCTCGGGCGGCCGCCCCGCCGCCCGCGAAAACCTCTTCCTCTCCGCCGACAGCAGCCAGCCCGCCTTCTACCTGACGGACAGCCGCGAAGCCGGCCCGGACACCCCGCCCGCCTTCTGCATGCTGCTGCGCAAGCACCTGGTCGGCGCCCGGATCCTCTCCGTCTCGCAGGCCGCCCGCGAGCGCATCGTCCGCATCGAGCTCGAGGCCTCCAGCGAACTCGGCCTCAAGACCCCGCGCGCCCTCATCTTCGAGCTCATGGGCAAGCACAGCAACCTCATCCTGACGGACAACCGCAATAACAATCCTGATGAGGAGAAAATCCTCGACGCCGTGAAACGCATCTCTTTCGACAAGAGCCGCGTGCGGCAAGTGCTGCCGGGCCTGTCCTACACCCTGCCCCCGCCGGGGAAAGGCGTAAGCCCCCTCATGGAGGCCGAGACCGCCCCGGGCGGCCCGCCGCTCGCCCACTACGACGCCCTGGCGCAGGAGGGCGCCTACGCGCCCACCATCTGGTACGACGGGGAGGGCAAGGCAAAGGACTTCCACGTCTTCCCCCTGAAAATCATGGAGGGCCTCCGGGCAGAGCCGTTCGAAAGCGCGAGCGCGATGCTCCAGACCTGGTACGAAAACCGCGAGAGCGCCGCCCGCGTGTCCGAGAAGGCGAAGGAGACCGCCGCCGCCCTGAAGGCGCGTCTCGACAAGCTCTACCTGAAAAAGCAGCGCCTCCTAGAGGAAATCGAGAAGGCGAAGCACGCGGACGCATGGAAGCGCAAAGGCGACCTCCTCACCGCAAACATCTGGCGCCTCGAAAAAGGCATGAAGGAAGCGTCGCTCGAAGACTGGGAGCAGGAAGGCGCCCCGCCCGTCGCCATCGCCTTGGACCCGCTCCTCACCCCCGCCGAAAACGCGCAGAAATATTATAAGAAATACGGCAAGGAGAAAACCGCCGCCGTGGAGAAGGAGAAGCAGCGGGAGGAGGCGGACCGCCTGATCGCCTACCTGGAAAGCGCCGCCTGGGCGCTCGAGGCCGCCCAGACGCCCGCCGACGTGGCGGAAATCCGCGACGAGCTGACGGAAGCCGGCATCCTGCGGAACCGCGCAAAGGCCAAACCCCAGAAGAAAGGCAAGAAGGGGGGGCTCCACAAAGCCTACTTCGCCCCCATCGAATACACCCTGCCCTCCGGCAGCACCGTCTACGTAGGCCGCAACAACCGCGAAAACGACGAGCTCACCATGCGCTTCGCAAACCCGGACGACCTGTGGCTGCACACAAAGGACATCCCCGGCTCCCACGTGATCCTGAAACAGGCCCCCTCCGCGAAGCCTACGGAAGACGCGCAGGCCCAAGACATCCGGGCAGCCGCCGGGATCGCCGCCTACCACAGCAAAGGCCGCGCCTCCGAAGGCGTCCCCGTGGACTACACCAAAGCCCGCCACGTCAAAAAACCCACCGGCGCAAAACCCGGCTACGTCATCTTCACCAATAACAAAACCCTCTACGTCACCCCCAAGCTGCCCAGAGAGGAGGCATGATGCTGGACACAGAACAACGGCTGCTGAACGCGCGGAAATTTGCGGAGGACTGGAAAGGCAAAGGCCGCGAGAAGGCCGACGACCAGACGTTTTGGAATTCGTTCCTGATGGAGGTGCTCGGCGTCGAACGCGTCTTCCATGAGATCGAGTACCAGAAGCCCGTCAAGGCCGGGCGCTCCACGAAGTGGATAGACGCCTACATCGCATCGAGCAAGGTGCTGATCGAGCAGAAGAGCCTCGGCATCGACCTGACGAAACCCGGCAGGCAAAGCGACGACGAAAACCTCACGCCTTACGAGCAGGCCGTGCGCTACGCCTCGTATCTGCCGCCGGCCGAATACCCCGACTTCATCATCACATCGAATTTTGAATCCTTCCTCATCTACGACCGCCGGAACGACCCGGGCGGCCTAAGCCCCGTGTCGGTGCGCCTCGAGGAGCTGCCCGACCAGCTGTCGGTGTTCGACTTCATCACTGACCCGATCAACGCCATCATCGAGCGCCAGGTCAAAATCAGCAAGGAGGCCGCAGGCATCATCGGCCGCATCTACGCGCTCGTGCGGGAGCAGTACGTCGACCCCGACCGGAGCGGCGCCGACCTGGCCGCCCTCATGGTGCGCATCCTCTTCTGCCTCTACGCTGAAGACGCGGGCCTGTTTGAGAAGAATCTGTTCTATAACTATTTGAAGGACGTCCCCGCCGGCGAAGGCCGCTTCCGGGAAGCCCTGTTGACGCTGTTCAAGGTGCTGGACACGCCGAAGGAGCAGCGCGACCCCTACCTCGGCGCGACGCTCGCGCAGTTTCCGTATGTCAACGGCGGCCTGTTCGCGGGCGAGATCGAGATACCGATCTTCACGGACGAGATCAAGCGCGAGATCCTCGACGACAGCAGCCACCGGTTTGACTGGGCGGGCATCTCCCCCGTCATCTTCGGCTCGATCTTTGAATCCATTCTGTCCGGCGAGCAGCGGCGGGCGGGCGGTATGCATTACACGAGCGTGCAAAACATCCGCAAAGTCATCGACCCGCTGTTCCTCGACGGCATCGTAGCGAAGCTGCGCGAGGCCGGGGAGGACAAGGCCAGGCTCCGTGCGCTGCAGGACGAGATCGCGTCCCTTTCGTTCTTGGACCCGGCGTGCGGCAGCGGCAATTTCCTGACTCAGACATACATCGAGCTGCGCGGCGTAGAGAACGAGATCCTGCGGCGGCTCGTGTCCGGCGGGCAGCTCTCGCTCGAGCTCGAGGACCTGCGCGTCAAGGTGAACGTCGGGCAGTTTTTCGGCATCGAGATCAATGACTTCGCCGTAAACGTCGCCAACGCCGCGCTGTGGATCGCCGACCACCAGAGCAACATCGAGACGAGCGGCATCCTCAGCCGGCGGATCGTGAACCTGCCGCTGGTGGACTACCACCACATCGTCTGCGGCAACGCGCTGCGGATGGATTGGGGGGCGTTGCGGGCAGCCGAGGGCGGCCGCCCCTACGACTTCATCATGGGGAACCCGCCGTTCCTGGGGTCGAAATACCAGACGGATGAGCAGCGCCGCGAGATCGAAAGCGTCTGCTTCGGCGTGGATGGCAAACCCATCAAAGGCGTCGGGACGCTGGACTATGTGTGCGGCTGGTACTACAAAGCGGCACAGCTCATGCAGGGCACGGACTGCAGAGCCGCCTTCGTCTCCACAAACTCCATTTGCCAAGGGGAATCCGTTTCCACCTTGTGGGGTGCTCTGCTCACAGGATATGCGTGCCACATCGACTTTGGCTACCGCACGTTCAAATGGGAAAGCGAGGCCAAAGGCATGGCTGCGGTGCACTGTGTGATCGTAGGCTTTTCGGTCGCCGCAAACGACGCACCGCGTGTGATTTTCGGCAACGATAACACCACCTCGTCATTCTCGGGCTTGTCCCGAGAATCCAAAGAGCTCCCTGCCAACATCAACGGCTACCTGATTTTCGCGCCGAACATCTTTGTGGGGAGCCGTGCGAAGCCGCTGTGCGGCATGCCCCCCATCGGCATCGGCAACAAACCGATAGACGGCGGGAACTATCTGTTCACACGCGAGGGGAAGGACGCCTTCCTCAAAACGGAGCCCCGGGCAGAGAAGTGGTTCCGCCCATGGATCGGGTCGGACGAGTTCATCAACGGCTACACACGCTTCTGCCTGTGGCTCGGCGACTGCCCGCCCAACGAGCTCCGCACGATGCCGGAAGCGATGAGGCGCGTGGAGGCGGTGCGCGCCTTCCGCCTCGCGAGCAAGAGCGCCCCGACGAGGAAGCTCGCCGAGACGCCGACGCGCTTCCATGTGGAGAACATGCCGAAGGAAAACTATATTGTCATTCCGAAAGTCTCTTCCGAACGGCGCAAGTACATCCCCATCGGGATGCTCACGCCTGAAACGTTTGCAAGCGACCTCGTGTTTCTCATCCCCGGCGCGACCCTCTACCACTTCGGCATCCTGACATCCAACGTCCATAATGCGTGGATGCGAGCGGTGGCCGGGCGGCTGAAAAGCGATTATCGTTATTCAAAAGATATCGTTTACAACAACTTCCCATGGCCGGAGGCGAACGAGGCGCAGCAGGCGGAGATCGCCGCACTCGCGCAGGGGGTGCTCGACGCAAGGTTATTATTCCCAAACAGCTCGCTCGCCGACCTCTATGACCCGCTCACGATGCCGCCGGAGCTGACCAGGGCCCACCAAGCGCTGGACAAGGCCGTGATGAAGCTCTACGGCGGCTGGGGCAAATGGCAGTCCGAAGCCGACTGCGTAGCCGACCTGATGACACGTTATCAAGCACTCGTTGAAAAAGGGAAGTAGGGGCGAACTGCGTTCGCCCGCCAGAAGGAGAAGACCGCATGAAAGCACTATCCATCCGCGGCGCCTATATCATCGACATCATGAAGGGCGCGAAGACGATCGAATACCGCACCTGGCAGACGCCTTATCGCGGCGATTTGCTGCTCGTGTCCTCGAGCAATCCGCATGTGGAATACCAAAACCCTGCGGACGGGAAATGGTACGGCGCGAGCATGAGGGGGCTTTTCCCGCTCGGGCAGGCGATGTGCGTCATCCATCTGACGGACTGCGAGAAGCACGGCGACGAATACCACTGGCTGTTCGACAATGTCCGCTTTGTGAAACCGTTCCCCGTGAAGGGCAAGCTCCATCTCTATGATGTGGAGGAGGAACCGGAGTATATCCAATCCTTTGGGGATCTCGTGCGCATATGGGCAAGCGAAGGGCTGATCGAAGACGACCCCGAGACCGCCGCCGACCTCATCCGGATCAACTCCATCGAGGACATCATTTCCTTCCCGGGCAGCATGGATTAGTGCAAATCCCCAAACGGTTTGGGGTATTCTGTGCCATAGATCCTCTCGAGGTGTGTCTTTGACTCCTTGATTGTGAAGGAAGGGTCGCCGCGCACCCGCATTTGCCTTCCATTTCCATCCATGAATTCCGTGGGGCGGTGGCCAAAATTTCAGCTTATCTGTAGATTTCGCAAGATGACCCACAGATAAGTTGAAATTTTGACCACCACCTTTGTCATTCCGGGCCACGACCCGGAATCCATATCCAAATCAACGGGCGGATGCGCCAGCATCCGGCATCCATGTCATTCCGGGCCACGACCCGGAATCCACTTCCAAATCAAAGGCGGATTCCGGCTTCACATCCTGCTGTCGAGACTATTCCGCGTTCCCTTGGGCTGTGCGTATGCGCGCGATGTTGTTGTAGGTGGTCGTCGTATGTGGGTGCTCTTTGCCCAAGACCTTCTCCATGATCGCCAAAGCCTTGTCGCACAACTCCAACGCCTTGTCGTAGTCGCCTTGGTCACGATACACGGCAGCAATGTTGTTGTTGGTGACCGCCGTATCTGGGTGCTCTGTGCCCAAGACCTTCTCAAAGATCGCCAACGCCTTGCCATGCCACTCCAGCGCCTTGTCGTAGTCGCCTTGGGCATGATACACGGCAGCAATGTTGCTGTAGGTGACCGCCGTATCTGGGTGCTCTGTGCCCAAGACCTTCTCAAAGATCTCCAACGCCTTGCCATGCCACTCCAGCGCCTTGTCGTAGTCGTCTTGGGCATGATACATGATCGCGAGGTTGCAGTAGATGGCCGCAGTATTCGGGTGCTCTTTGCCCAGGACTTTCTCCCTGATCGCCAACGCCTTGCCGAGCCACTCCAACGCCTTGTCGTAGTCGCCTTGGTCACGATACACGCCTGCGATGCTATTGTAGGTGTTCGCCGTACGTGGGTGCTCCGTGCCCAAGACCTTCTCCCTGATCGCCAAAGCCTTGCCAAGCCACTCCAACGCCTTGTCGTAGTCGCCTTGGTCACGATACACGCCTGCGATGTTGTTG
>JAISTX010000065.1 GCA_031272365.1 Eubacteriales Family XIII. Incertae Sedis bacterium | reverse complement strand
ATGAAAGTCGGCGTATTTTTGGCACTCGAACCCTATACGAGCGCGGAGCACAACCTCAAATTGGCGAAAGAAGCGGGCTTCACCTGCGCGGACATCACCGACACCCATTCCGGCGGCAGCATGTTTGCCTCGGCGGGCCTTTCCGCCTCCATCAGCTTGGACAGCAACCCGTTCGACATCAAGCGCATGTTCGAGAAATACGGCATGGAGATCATGACGCTGTCGGCCCATGCCTCGCTGCTCGAAGCTTCGCACCCGGCGGAGTACCAGACGAAGGAGATCATGAAGGCGATCCAGTTTGCGGCGGCCATCGGCATCCGGGACGTCGTCACGACGGAGACCTACCCGAAGAGCGAGTGGGCGAAGAAGCTCAGCTACGACCAGTGCGTCTTCACGTGCGCCGAGAAGCTCTACCAGCCGTGCCGCATGGCGGAGGACTACGGCGTGAACATCATCTTCGAGCCGCACGGGCCGCTCACGGATTCCATCACGGGCATCGGGGACGTCATGGACTTCCTCGGCAACCCGAAATCGCTCGGCTGCAACCTCGACACAGGAAACTCCTGGCTCGGCGGGTCGGACCCCGTGGAGCTGGCAAAGAAATACAAGGACAAGATCTTCCACATCCACTGGAAGGACCTCGGCGAGGACTTCTTGCCGATGCGCGAAGACCCCAACATCTTCGGCTGCGGCTTCTCGACGATCGAGCTCGGCACGGGCATCATCCCCGTCAAGGAGGTCATCGAGGTGCTGAAGGACAGCGACAAGATCCACTACTCGACGCTGGAGATCGCGGGCACGCCGGAGCTGCTGCGCGCCTCCGCCGACTACGTGTACAAATATTGGAACGCATGAAATAAGGAGGGTAGACCTATGGCACGACCGGTAACACTGATGACGGCCCAGTTTGGCGACCTTGGGCTCGAGGAGCTCTGCAAGCTGGCGAAGGAGATGGGCTACGACGGGCTCGAGCTCATGGAAGGCTCGCATTGGGACGCAAAAAAGGCGGCGGCAGACAAGGCGTACGCGGAGTCCGTCCTGGAGACGCTCGGCAAATACGGGCTCAAAACCTGGGCGGTGGCGGCGCACGTCGTCGGGCAGTGCGTCGGCGACAACTGGGACCCGCGGCTCGACAATTTCGCGCCGAACGCGCTCGCCGGCAAGCCGGAGGAGATCCGCGCGTGGGCCATCGAGACGATGATGGCGGTGCCGTGGGGCGCGAAGAACCTCGGCGTCGACGTCGTCTCCGGCTTCCTCGGATCGCCGATCTGGGCGTACTGGTATTCGTTCCCGCAGACGACCGAGGAGATGGTCGAGGCGGGCTTCCAGAAAATCGTGGAGCTGTGGACGCCGATCTTCGACGAGTTCGACAAGGCGGGCGTGAAGTTTGGGCTCGAGGTGCATCCGACGGAGATCGCGTTTGATTATTATACGTGGGCAAGGCTGCTCGAGTCGTTCGGCGGGCGCAAGACGCTGGGCCTCAACTACGACCCGAGCCACCTGCTGTGGCAGGGCGTGAACCCGACGATCTTCCTGCGCGACTTCATCGACCGCGTCTACCACGTCCATATGAAGGACGCGGCGGTCACGCTCGACGGGAAGGCCGGCATCCTCGGATCCTTCCAGACGTTCGGCGACAACCGGCGCGGCTGGAATTTCCGCTCGCTCGGGCACGGCGGCGTCAATTTCGAGGACATCATCCGCGAGCTGAACGCGGGCGGCTACGAGGGCCCCCTGTCGGTCGAGTGGGAGGACAGCGGCATGGACCGCGTCTATGGCGCGACGGAGGCTGCGGCCTTCGTGCGGAAGGTGGATTTCGCGCCTTCCAACGTGGCGTTCGACGCCGCGATGAAGAACGACTGACGGACAGAAAAGGCGACAAGCCGGGAGGTACAAATGGCGGAAAAACTCAAATACGGCATGGTCGGCGGCGGCCCGGGCGCCTTCATCGGCGCGGTGCACCGCGCGGCGGTCCGGCTGAACGACGACGCGGAGATCGTGTGCGGCGCGTTCTCCCGCTCGAAGGAGAAGGGCGACGAGACGGCGGCGGGGCTCGGCATAGACCCGCAGCGCAGCTACACGTCTTTCGCGGAGATGGCGAAGGCGGAGGGCGCGCGCGAGGACAAGATCGACTGGGTGACGATCGTCACACCGAACAACCAGCACTATCCGGCCGCGAAGGCCTTCCTCGAGCAAGGCATCAGCGTCGCGTGCGACAAGCCGCTCACGCTGACCGTGGAGGAGGGCGAGGACCTGAAGCGCATCGCGCAGGAGAACGGCTGCCTGTTCTGCGTCACCTACACCTACACGGGCCACGTGATGGCCCGGGAGGCGCGCCAGATCGTCCGAAACGGCGAGATCGGCAAGATCCGCATGGTCATGGGCGAGTACCCGCAGGACTGGCTGCTGGACACGCTGGAGACCATCACGGAGGACAACAAGCCTTGGCGCGCGGACCCGTCGCTGTCGGGGCGCGGGGCGGCCGTGGCCGACCTCGGCACGCACATCGAAAACTGGGTGGCCTACGTCACGGGCCTGAAGATCGAGAAGCTCGCCTGCAACCTCGACGTCTTCGGCGAGGGCGGCGTGCTCGACAACAACGTCGAGGCGCTCATCAAATTCCAGGGCGGCGCGACGGGCATGTACTGGACGAGCCAGGTCGCGATCGGCTTCGACAACGCGCTCAAGATCCGCATCTTCGGCGAGAAGGGCACGATCGAGTTTGTGCAGGAAGAGAATAATTATTTAAAGGTCTCGCTGAGGGGCCAGCCCCCGCGCATCTACTCGCGCGGTTCGGGCTACCTGACGGACGAGGCGAAGCGGTACGTCCGCGTGCCGACCGGGCACCCCGAGGGGCTGACCGAAGCGTTCGCGAACATCTACAAGGATTTCACGGCGGCGCTGCGCGACAAGAAGGCGGGCAAGGCCGTGGACGAGGAGGGCTATGGGTACCCGACGATCCAGATGGGCATCGACGGCGTGGCGTTCTACAACAAATGCGTGGACAGCCACGAGGCCGGCGCGGTCTGGGTCGACATGTAGAGGGAAGGTGAGGATGATGCAATACGGGATGAACAGTTTGGCATGGCAGTCGCCGTTTTCCGACCCGGCGGGGATTTTCGCGAAGGCGAAGGCGCTCGGGTGCGACATCTTCGAGATCGCAATCGAGGATTTTGCGACGCTGGACGCGGACGCGATCAATCGGGCGATGGAAGACACGGGCATCCGCGTCTACACGGTCTGCGGCGCGCACGGCGAGACGCGCGACGTGTCGTCCGACGACCAGGAGATCCGCGAGGCGGGCGTCCGCTACATCAAGGACATGGTGGATTTTTGCAACAAGATCGGGGCGCTCGTGATCGCGGGGCCGGCCTACTCGGCGGTCGGGAAGGCGCGGCAGCAAACGCCCGAGGAGGTCCAGCGCAAATGGGACCTCGGCGTGGAGAGCCTGAAGGCCTGCGCGGACTACGCGGGCGAGCACGGCGTGAAGCTCGCGCTCGAGCCGCTCAACCGGTTTGAGACGGACTTCATCAACACGGTAGACCAGGGGCTGGAGCTCATCTCGCGCATCGGCTACGACAACGTCGGCTTCCTTCTGGACTCGTTCCACATGAACGTCGAGGAGAACGACATCTGCGGCGCGATCCTCAGGGCGGGGACGGAGAGCAAGATCTTCGACTTCCACGCGTGCGCCAACGACCGCGGCACGCCGGGCAAGGACAATTTCGACTGGGAGGCGATCGCGGCGACGCTGCGCAAGGTGGGCTACGACGACTACCTGGTCATCGAGAGCTTCACGCCGGACTGCGTGGAGATCGCGAAGGCGGCGTCGGTGTGGCGGCCGTTCTCGGAGTCGCCGGAGGCGATCGCCAGGGACGGCATCCCGTTCCTGAAATCACTGTTTGCGTAAGGGAAATTTGAAGGAGGAGACAATGGCAAAGAAAGTATCCATCGGCAGCTGGGCGTACGCGTTCCTCGCGACACCGATCCTGCTGCCCGAGACGTGCAAGAAGCTCGGGGATCTGAAATTTGACGGCATCAGCATGGGCGGCTTTGTGCCGCACGCCGCGCCGAAGGACTGGGACACGGACGAGAAGCGCGCGGAGCTCGCGAAGCTGCTGAGCGACAACGGCCTCGAGGTCGCCGACTACGCGGTGGATTTGTGGAGCGTGGACGCGATCACGGACCCGGACGCGTGGATCGCGCTCTTCAAGGAGAGCAGCGATTTTGCGTCGAAGATGGGCTGGAAGCACATCCGGGTCGACACGGGGCGCAAGGACGTCTCCGTGCCGGAGGGCTGGACCTACGCCCAGGTCAGGGACCAGGTGGTGAAAAACTTCAAGACGATCGCGCAGTACGCCGCGCAGTACGGCCAGGAGGTCGTCTGGGAGTTTGAGCCGGGCTTCGTCGTGAACGAGCCGAAATACATCGCGGAGGTCTACGACCGCGTGGCCGAGCCCAATTTCTCGGTCCTGTTCGACACCTGCCACGGCCATATGTGCGCGAGCGGGGCGAACCACATCGAGCCCGCGCCGCTGGAAGGCGGGGTGCTGGAGTTCATCAAAATGCTGAAGGGCAAGATCGGCTTCGTGCACGTGATCGACAGCGACGGCACGCTCAACAGCGACAACACGTCGACGCACGCGCCGTTCGGAGAAGGCTTCCTCAATTTCGACGAGATCATCCCGGCGCTCCTGGACGCGGGCTACGAGGGCGACTGGTGGGCGATCGACCTGTGCGAGTGCCCGGACGCCTGGGAGGCGACGGCGGACTGCAAGAAATTTGTGGACGAGCAGATCAACGCGAAGTATTGACAAGGGGATAGAATGGCAGAAACTTATGAAAAACTGAAGGGCGTGCTCGATGCCGGGGAAGGCATCCTGAACCTCGCGCCCACGTGGGTGCCGCGCCCGTTCAACAAGCCCGGCCACCGGCTGCGCCTGCACCCGGACGACACCTATGCGATGGGCATGAAGCGCGGCGCGATCGTCGAGCGCTGGTTTTCCTCCATCACGAAGGTGGAGACCGAAGGGGCCGTCCCGCACGAGGGCATGAGCTTCGTGAACACCTGCGGCGACCCCGCGCAAACGGTGCTGTTCAAGGAATTCGTCGACGCGCTCGGCGCGGATCTGTACGGGCAGGCGCTGCACGACGAATACGGGACGTGGCCGATGTACTCGAAGTTTTACGACTACAACGAGCCGCTGTTCCACCACGTGCACCACTGCGAGGAGGCCTGCGCGAAGGTCGGCGTGATGCCGAAGCACGAGCATTATTTCTTTCCGAAGCAGTACAACAACCATTTCGGGACGCGCGCGACGACCTTTTTCGGCTTCGACCCGTCCGTCACGAAGGAGGAGGTGCGGGCGCGCCTCAAGGACCACGAGCTGCGCGACACGCGCATCCTCGAACTCTCCAGGGCCTTCCAGGTGAAGCCCGGTACCGGCTGGTACACGCAGGCGGGCGTCGTGCACGCGCCGGCCTCGCTGTGCACGTACGAGCCGCAGTGGAACAGCGACGTGATGGCGCTGTGGGAGAACGTCGTCGGGTCGGGCGAGGTCTTCGGGAAGGACTGGCTGTACTGCTACCTGCCCGAGGGGCGCGAGGACGACCTCGACGCGGTCATGGACGCGATCGACTGGGAGCTGAACACGCTCCCCGACTACCGCGCGCGGTTTTTTCGGCCCCCGGTGGCGGAGGATTCCGGCGGCGGGTGGAAGCAGGACTGGGTCGCGTACGGCAACCCCTTCGTCGCGGCGAAGGAGCTCACGGTGGAGCCCGGGTGCGCGGTGCTCGTCAAGGACAGCGTGGCCTACGGGTGCCTCTGCGTGCAGGGGCGCGGGCGTTTCGGCCCCTTCGTGATGGAGTCGCCGACCCTCATCCGCTACGGGCAGCTGACGGCGGACGAGTTTTTTGTCTCCCACGGGAAGGCGCAGGAGGGCGTCCTCGTGAAAAACGAGTCGCCGGTGGAGCCGCTCGTGATCCTGAAACATATGGCAGCGCTGGGCTCCGGAAGCCCGGACCCGAAGCAGTAGAAGAGGAGGATGGTATGCAAGGCACAATGAAAGTGGTCAATTTCTACGAACCGCTCGTGATGAAGAACGAGGAGCACCCGATCCCCGAGATCGCGGACAACGAAGTGCTCGTCAAAGTCAAAGCAGTCGGCATCTGCGGCTCGGATGTCAGCTATTATTATGGGCATAGCCCGCTCGACACGCCAAACGGCAAGGGTCCGCTATACCTCGGGCACGAGGCTTCCGGCGTCATTGCGGAGGTCGGCAGCATCGCGAAGGGGCTGGGGCTGTTCCAGGAGGGCGACCGCGTCGCGCTCAACCCGGTGCAGCAGTGCAACGCCTGCCCGGCCTGCATGCGCGGCGAGTTCAACACCTGCCCGCACTGCGAGGTCATAGGGGTGTCGGTCAACGGCTGCTTCGCGGAGTACGTGAAGGTCAAATACACGCACGCATACAAGATCCCCGACGAGGTGAGCTTCGAGTCTGCCGCGCTGTCGGAGCCGCTCGCGTGCGCGACGCACGGCATCTTCGACCTCGACATCAAGCTGGGCCAGACGGTGGTCGTCTACGGGCTCGGCGGCATCGGGCTCATGATGGTGCAGCTGGCGAAGGCGGCGGGCGCGGGCAAGGTCATCGCGATCGGCGTGCGCGACTACGGCATCGAGAAGGCGCTGTCGGTCGGCGCGGACCACGCGATCAACGTGCGCGACAAGGCGTCCCAATACTACACGGACGACACGGCGGCGGCGGTGCGCTCGTTCAACGGCGGGGAGCTCGCGCCGCGCTGCATCGTGCCGACGAGCGGCATGAACGCGCTCAAAGACGCGCTGAACGTGACGGGCGCCTGCTCGACGATCTGCTATTTCGGGCTGCCCTCCCCGGACGACCGGCTGGAGATCCCGGTGCTGGACGCGATCCAGTCCGAGCGCACGATCCGCTTCGCGTGGCTCGCGCCGCTCGTCTGGGACAACGTGTTCCACGCGGTCGCGTCCGGGCAGGTGGACCTGGGCCCGATCATCACGAACCGCTTCTCGCTCGACCAGACGGAAGAGGGCATCAAGTACATGAAGGAGTCCACGGACGACAAGATCAAGGGGATCGTGCTGGTTGACTGACGCCTGGGGGGATTGCGGCGCATGCTGTACATCGGACTGGACGTAGGGACGTCCGGCTGCAAGGCGTCCGTCTGCGACGCGGCCGGGCATATCAAGGCTTACGCGCATCGGGGCTACCAGGCGGTGTCCCCGATGCCCGGCTATGTGGAGATCGACGCGCGCCTCGTCTGGGGCGCGGTGCAGGAGACGCTGGCCGAGATCGCCGCCGGGCCCTTTGGGCGGGACGTGGGGGCGCTGGCCGTCGCGTCCTTCGGCGAGGCGGTCGTGCTGACGGGCGCGGCGGGGGAGGTGCTCGCGAACAGCATCTACTATTCCGACATCCGGGGCGCGGAGGAGACGCAGGAGATCGAGGCGGCGCTCACGCGCGAGCGGGCGACGGCCCTGACGGGGATGCCGCCGAACGCGATGTTCTCCGCAAACAAGCTGCTTTGGATGAAAAAGCACGAGCCGCGGCTGCTGGAGCGGGCGCGGCACACGATGCTGATGGGCGACTTCATCGGCTGGAAGCTCACGGGCGAGCGGGCGATCGACCATTCGCTCGCGTCGCGGACGATGCTCTTCGACATCAAGGCCCGCCGCTGGTCGCGGGAGGCCGCGGACGCGGTCGGGCTGCCGCTGGGCGGGTTCTCCGAGCCCGTGCCCTCCGGCGCCGTCATCGGGCCCTTGCTGCCGCAGGTCGCGGGCGCGCTCGGGTTCCCGGGGCGGGTGATGCTCGTGGCGGGCGGCCACGACCAGCCGCTCGCGGCGCTCGGGAGCGGGGCCGTGCGCCCCGGCGACTCGGTGGACGGCATGGGCTCGAGCGAGTGCGTGACGATGGTGCTGGGCGAGGGGGCGCTGTCGCCGGAAAGCCTGGCGCGGATGGCGCGCTACAATTTCTGCGCGGAGCCGCACGTCGTGCCGGGCGCCTTCGTGACGCTCGCCTTCAACGCGTCGGCGGGGACGGCGATCCAATGGTTCAAAAACCGGTTCTTCGCGGCGGAGGCGGAGGCGGCGCAGGCGCGCGGGGAGAACATCTACGGCCTCATGGACGCGCGCTGCCCTGAGGCGCCGACGGGCATCCTCTTCCTGCCCTACGTGGGCGGGTCGGGCACCCCCTACCTCGGCGCGTCCGAGGGCGGTGCGTTCGTCGGCCTGACGCTCGCCGACGGGCGGGACGAGATGTACAAGGCCCTGCTCGAGGGCATCTGCTTCGAGATCGGCTTCAACCTGGACCTGCTCGCCGAATGCGGCCACGTGCCGACGGAGCTGACGGCGGCGGGGGGCGGCTCCCGCTCGCGCACCCTCATGCAGATCAAGGCCGATGTGCTGGGCCGGCGCATCGCGGCCCTGGAGACCCACGAGGCGGGCACGGTCGCGCTCGCCTGGCTCTGCGCGAAGGCGATGGGCGGGATCGCGAGCCTCGAGGAGGCCGCGGCGCAGGGCGTGCAGCGCACGGCGGTCTTCGAGCCGGACGCCGGCCGCGCGGCCTATTATCGGGAGGCGGCCGAACGCTACCGTAGGCTCTACCCGGCCATACGCTCCATCGCCACGCCATAGCGGCGCACCGGCGTCGGTGGCCAAAATTTCAGCTTATCCGAGAAATACCCCCTCGAAAACACCGATATGCCCCAAAAATGTCCCCAGAGAGGGGCTTGCCCTGTCCATTTCCACCGATAAGTTGAATTTTTGGCCAGCGGGCATGGTATCATGGTGGCATGAAGCAGTATTTGAAAGCCACCATCTACACGACGACGGCGGGCGCCGAGGCGCTGCTGCCGGTTCTTGCCCCGTTTGGAATAACAGGGTGCAGCATCGAAGACCCCTCTGATTTGGAATACATCCGCATGCAGCGGGACGGGCCTCTATGGGACTATATCGACGAGGCGCTCGGCGGGGCCGACGGCGATGGCCGCCAAGGCGGCTCGGGCGCGGCAGGCGGCGGCGGGGCGGACGGCCCCGATGGCGAGGTGCGCCTGACGTTTTTCCTGCCGGAAGGCGCGGAGGCGGACGGGCGGCTGGAGGAGATCCGCATCGCGCTGTTCAAGCTCAAATCCGACGAACAGTACTTTGTCTACGGCGAGGGGGCGGATTTCGGGCGGCTCTGGATGGAGTCGGAGGTCGTCACGGACGACTGGTCGGACCGGTACAAGGAGGATTTCCACGCGTTCGCCGCATGCGAGGGGATCTGGGTCTACCCGCCCTGGGAGCCAAGGCCCAAGATCCCGGAAGGCGATATCGCGGTGCAGATCGACCCGGGCATGGCGTTCGGGACGGGCGCGCACGAGACGACGTCCCTGTGCCTCGCGGCGCTGCGCGAGGCCCTGGCCCTGCGCCCCGGGGCGCGCGTGCTCGACGCGGGCACGGGCTCGGGCATCCTGGCGATCACGGCTGCGCTGCTCCCCGGGGGGGCGCGGGTCACGGCGGTTGAGGTGGACGCCGACGCGGCGGCCTCGGCGGAGGGCAATATCCGCGCGAACGGCGCATCTGGCGCCATCCGGCTCGTCGTGGGCGACATCCTCGAAGAAGGCGCGCTCGCGGGCGACGGCCCCTTCGACGTGATCATCGCCAACCTGACGAGCGGGATCCTCCGGCGGCTGCTGCCGCGCTTCCGGGGTCTGCTTGCGGAAGGCGGCACCCTGCTGCTGTCCGGAATCCTCGACGCGCAGGGGGAGGAGATGAAGGAAGCGCTCGAAAACGCCGGTTTTTCAAGCATTACCGCCTTTGCGAAGGGCGAGTGGCTCCTCCTCCGGGCGGGGCATGCGGAAGGGGGCGGCTGAGGGATGCGGCGGTTTTTTGTGCCGAAGGACGCCATATTGGGCGACAGAATCCTGATTTTGGACAGGCAGGACATCCACCATATGCTGGACGTGCTGCGGATGCGAGCAGGCGACAGGCTGCTGATCTCGGACCGCTCGGAGACGGAATACGAAGCGGAAATCGTGGACGCCTCGAAGACGGGGGTCACGCTGAAGGCGCTCGCGAGCCGGGCGTTCGCGGCGGAGGCGCGCTACCGGGCGACGCTGTACCAGGGCATCCCGAAGGGGCAGAAGATGGACCTCGTCGTGCAGAAATCCATCGAACTCGGGGCAGGGCGCATCGTGCCGCTCGTCACGGCGCGCGTGGTCCCGGAGGCGCCAGGCAAGAAGCTCGAGCGCTGGCGGCGCATCGCGGCGGAGACAGTGAAGCAGTGCCAGCGCGGGGACGTGCCCGTGGTGGAAGGGCCGATGACGGTCGCGCAGGCGGCGGCGGAGATCGCGGGGGGCGCCTACGGCAGGGCGCTCGTGCTCTACGAGCTGGAGGAGTCGGTGACGCTGAAGGAGGCGCTGGCCGCGCTGCCCCCGCAAGGGGGCGCAGACGCCGGCGCGGCAGGGAAGCCCCCGGCGCTCGCCATCGTCGTCGGGCCGGAAGGCGGGCTGGAGCGATCAGAGGTCGAGGCGTTCACGGCGGCGGGCGCGGCGTCCGTCACGGTCGGCAGCGCGATCCTGCGCACGGAGACGGCGGGGCCGGCCGCGCTGGCTATGCTTTTGTACCAATACGGGTTGTGACGAAGCGGTTCACGGCCGGCGCGGGTGTCTGGAGTTTTGCCACGAGCATCAGGAACCGGTGTTCATCACCAAGAACGGCAAAGGCGATCTCGCCGTCATGAGCATCGAGGTGTACGAACGCATCGCTGGACGGTACGAGCTGTATGCTTTGCTTGAAGAAGGGCTTGCGGATATTCGAGAAGGACGCACGCAGCCATTAGGTGAGGGCTTTGCGGAAAAAAAGGCGTCAATATCGAAATGAAGAAATACACCGTTATGATCACAGAGTCGGCAAGGGGATTTTTGCTGTGATCAGGCGGTTGGGCGCGAAGCCCGCCCCGGGCGGAACGAGGATGTCCAGGCCGTTGTCTGTCAGGCCGCGCCAGGCGCCTTTCTGGGCGTTGTAGGAGAGGATCAACGTGCGGCGCGAAACCCCTGCGTTCGCCTCGTGAAACGCTGACGCGCTCCGCTCCGCCGCCTCGCGGAGCCGGGCGGCGCGGGCGGCCTTCACGGCTTTCGGCACCTGATCGGGCATGGCCGCCGCCGCAGTCCCCGGTCTTTTCGAATAAGGGAAAACGTGCACGTGGGAAAACCCGGCCCGCTCCACGAAGGCGAGGCTCTCTTCGAAGTCCTCGTCCGTTTCGCCCGGGAAGCCGCAGATGACGTCGGTCGTGATACCGAACAGCGGGTCGATCCCGCGCAGGGCGCGCAGGATATCCATATAGCCTTCGGGCGTGTAGGGGCGCCCCATACGCGCGAGCGTGCGGGCGCAGCCGCTCTGGAGGGAGAGGTGAAAATGCGGGCAGATGCGCGGCAGGGCGGCGATGCGGGCCGCTTCCGCTGCGCCGATGACCGTGGGCTCGAGCGACCCGAGGCGGATGCGGTACTCGCCCTCCGCGAGGCCCGTGAGGCGCCCCAGGAGCCCGTACAGGCCCTCGTAGAGGCCGATGTTGATCCCCGTGACCACGATCTCTTTGTAGCCCTCCGCAAGCAGCGCTGAGGCCTCGGCCACCACCGCATCTTGCGGCTTCATACGCACCTGGCCGCGCGCCAGGGGGATGACGCAGTAGGCGCAGAAACGGTCGCAGCCGTCCTCGATCTTCAGGAACGCGCGGGTGCGCCCGGAGCCCGCGGGTGCGGGTGCGCCCGCAGCCCCCCCGGGCAGCCCGCCGCCGAAGCGCTCGACCAGGATCTCCGCCGCGCGCTCCTTCTCGGGCCCGGGGAGGACGAGGTCCACCTCCGGCATGGCCAGGAGCGCCCCCGGCGCCACCTGCGGGTAGCAGCCGATGACGCAGACGAAGGCGCCCGGGTTTTCGGCCTTGGCCGCCCGGATGTGCTGCCGCGTCTTCGCGTCCGCCGTCTGCGTGACGGTGCAGGAGTTGACGATGTAGATGTCGGCCTTGCCCCGCGCCTGCTCGAAGCCCGCCCCCGTGAGGCGGCGCGAGAGCGCCTCGGACTCCTGCTGGTTGACCTTGCACCCGAGCGTGTGGATTGCGAACGTTTTTTTCACCATAAATTCACCATAATTTTAATTATTATACTCCAGATTCGGGGCAGGAAAAAAAGGGAATGGGCGGCGGCTGTTGTATATGAATTTGGGGGTGAAAGGAACATTGGCACAAAACACCGTCATTGAACAGATCAAGGATAGGGCCGACGCCATCGATGTGATCGGGCGCGTCGTGAAACTGCGCAAGAGCGGGCGCAGCTGGTCCGGGCTGTGCCCATTCCACAGCGAGACGGACGGGTCTTTCCATGTCTACGACGACGGGCACTACCATTGTTTCGGCTGCGGCGCGAACGGCGACGTGATCACGTTTTACGAGCAGTACTACCACCTGGATTTCAAGGACGCGTGCGAGCGGCTCGGCCGTGAGTTCGGGATCGAGATAGACTGGGGGAAGGCCGGCGGGAAGGCGCAGGACCAGCGCAGGGACGCGCTCTACCGCATCAACGCGGAGGCGGCGAACCATTATTACAAAGCGATCAAACGCGCGGGCAACCCGGGGCTGGCGTATCTGCTCGGCCGCGGGATCGGGGCGGACACGATCAAGGCGTTCGGCCTCGGCTACGCCGACGAGGGCGGCCGGTCGTTCGCGCAGGCGATTCAGGGCGACAAGCAGAAGCTGCGCGACGCGGAGGAGGCCGGGCTGCTGTACCCGCAGGGCGGCGGCTGGCGGGACCGGTACAGGAGCCGCGTGATGTTCCCGATCGTGAACCCGCGCGGGAAGGTGATCGGCTTCGGCGGGCGCGACCTGACGGGCGACCCGAAGGCCGGGAAGTACATCAACTCCAAGGAGTCGCAGGCGTTCTCGAAGGGCTACAACCTGTATGCGCTCCACAAGGCGCAGACGGCGATCCGCGAGAAGGGCTTCGCGATCCTCGTCGAGGGCTATATGGACGCGGTCGCGCTGCACATGCACGGCGTGACGAACGCGGTGGCGCAGCTGGGGACGGCCTTCACGCCGCACCAGGCGAAGCTGCTGTCCCGGTACACGAAGAACGTGGTGCTCGCGCTCGACAGCGACGCGTCGGGGCGCAAGGCGGCGGAGGAAAGCGGCGCGATCCTGCGCGCGGCGAAGGACGACCTGATGGCGATGCCCTTCATGCGCAGGCCGCCGGAAGAAAGCGGGGAGACGGCGTCGGAGGCCGGCATGAAGGTCAAGGTGCTCGTCCTCAGCGGCGCGAAGGACCCGGACGAGTACATCCGGGCGTACGGCAGGGACGCGTTCGACGCGGCCGTGCGGCAGGCGGTCCCGCTCACAGAGTACCGGCTCGCGCGGCTGCGGGACGGCTTCGACACGGGGCATGCGGACGGCCTCGCGGACTACCTGAAGGCGGCGTCCGTGCTGCTCGGCGGGCTCGAGCCGGTCGAGCGCGAGGCGTACATCAAAAAGATCGCGCAGGACACGGGCGTGGCGGAGGAGGCCGTCCGCGCGCAGGCGGCCCGGAGCCAGGGCGTGGACATGCCGGACGTGCCGGCCAGGGGCCTGCGCCAGGCGGGCGCGAAGGCAAACGCGGCGGAGATCAGCCGCCTGCTGGAGGAGATGCTCGCCTACCCGCTCAACGCGCCGGAGTTCCTGCCGAAGGTGACGGCCTACCGGCACCTGTTCTCCGAGTCGGTCTACGCGCCCGTGCTCGAGGCGATGAACGCGGCGGGCTTCGACAAGTCCGGCGGCATCGACCTCGCGAGGCTGCGGGAGCTGCCCGAGGAGGAGGACATGGTCCTCTTCGAGACGGTCTTCCTGCGGGCCAGGGAGCCGGGGTCGTGGTCGGAGAAGACGTTCGGAGAGCTGGTCCGCAAGGTCGAGATCAAGGTCCTGGAGAAGCGGAGCGCGGAGATGATGGAACTGCTGGCAGAGGGCGCGGAAGAAGCCGAAACGGCGGATTTCACGAAGGAGTTGGACGAATTGCAAAGGAAGATCAAGACGCTGGAAGGCGAGATCAGGAGCGGGCCGGGCTCTATATACAATAATAAACCGGATGAAGGCGCTGTGAAACGAGGTGAAAGAATTGGTGCTTGAAGAAGCTGAAGTGAAAGAAACGAAAACGCTGGAGGAAACGCTGGAGGAAATCCTGTCGAAGGCCATCGTAAAGGGCCATGTCAACGACACGGAGATCTACGACAGCCTGAGCCATTACGAAATCGACCAGGAGCAGTACGACGTCTTCCTGGAGCGGCTGACGTCGAACGGCGTGGAGATCCGCACGGAGGACTCCGAGGAGCCCGACGATTTCGAGCTGCGCGTGCTGGAGGGCGAAAAGGAAGAAGAGGAGGAGATCAAGAAGGACGCGCTGACCCCCGACGGGAAGGTGATCCTCGAGGCGACGCTCCCCAAGGAGATGGCCGTCGACGACCCGGTGCGCATGTACCTCAAGGAGATCGGCGCGGTGCCCCTGCTCACGGCGGACGAGGAGGTGGAGCTCGCGAAGCAGATGGAGGCGGGCATCACGGCGATGCACGAGCTCGTGGAGGCCTACCTGCGCAAGGTCGTCGAGATCGCGAAGAACGAGCTGACGTCCAAGGTCACGTTCCCGGACCTGTTCCAGGTCGGGATGTACGGCCTCGTCACCGCCGCGGAGCGCGCCAAATTTACCCGGAACCTCGATTTCGAGGCTTTCGCCGTGCTGCTCATCAAGCGCGCCATCGAGGCCTACAAGAAGGACCCGGACCGCATCACGCCGATCAGCGCCTGCTACTGCGAGTACGTCAACAAGCGCGTGCGCATCCAGAAGGATCTGCTCCAGGGCAATTGCTTCGGCTCGGACGAGGACGGGCGGGAAAGCGAGGGCAAGAGCGAGCGCTCCAACAAGGACGAGAAGGAGATCGTCGCGCATTATTTCCAGGAACTGAAGGCCAAGCTGCCGACGCAGCTGCAGACGAAGGACATCCGCTCGCTCGAGCGCTCGGGGCTGATCGAGAAGCGCCCGCCCGCGCGCGCGAAGTCCGACGCACAGGCCAAGCCGAAGCCCAAGCCGCGCAAGCGGAAGCCGCCGGCCGTGTCCGGCCCCAAGGGCGTGAAGCTCGACGCCTTCCACAAGGACTTCCTGAAGCAGATCTCGTCCGTGTATGAGATCGACGACGACAAGGCGCAGTCGCTCATGGCGTTGATCGAGCTCGGCGACTACGCGCAGGAGAAGCTGTGCGAGGCGAACCTGCGGCTCGTCGTCAGCATCGCGAAGCGCTACATCGGCCGCGGGATGCTCTTCCCGGACCTGATCCAGGAGGGCAATTTCGGCCTCATCAAGGCCGTCGACAAATTCCAGTGGAAGAAGGGCTTCAAGTTTTCGACGTACGCGACGTGGTGGATCCGGCAGGCGATCACGCGCGCGATCGCGGACCAGGCGCGCACGATCCGCATCCCCGTCCACATGGTCGAGACGATCAACAAGCAGATCCGCATCCAGCGGCAGCTGCTGCAGGAGTTCGGCCGCGACCCGACGCCGGCGGAGATCGCGGTCGAGATGGACATCACGGAGCAGAAGGTGCGCGAGATCCAGAAGATCTCGCAGGAGCCCGTGTCGCTCGAGACCCCGATCGGCGAGGAGGAGGACAGCCACCTCGGCGACTTCATCCCCGACGAGGACGTCCCCGCGCCCGTGGACGCGGCATCGTTCTCCATGCTGAAGGAGCAGCTCGTCGAGGTGCTCGACACGCTGACGGAGCGGGAGCGCAAGGTGCTGATCCTGCGCTTCGGCCTCGAGGACGGGCGGCAGCGCACGCTGGAGGAGGTCGGCCGGCGCTTCGACGTGACGCGCGAGCGCATCCGCCAGATCGAGGCGAAGGCGCTGCGCAAGCTGCGCCACCCGTCGCGCAGCCGGAAGCTGAAGGACTACCTGGACACATAGGCCGCAGGGCTTTCCCGGATGAACAAAAAACTCTCGCCGAGGCTGCTCAGGCTGGCCGCCCACGTGGAGGCCGGCGAGACGCTGTGCGACATCGGCCCGGACCACGCCTACCTGCCGCGCCTGCTCGTTTCGCGGGGCGTCTGCCCGCGCGTGGTCCTGTCGGACGTGAAGGAGGGGCCGCTGCGCCAGGCCTGGGGCAGCGTCTGCACGGAGCTGGGCGAGGACCGGCCGTTCCGCGCGCCGTCCGGGATCGGCCCCTACGCCTTCCGCCTCGGGGACGGCCTTGCGGCGCTGTCAGCGGGCGAAGTCGACGCCGTCGTCATCGCGGGGATGGGCGGCGAGACCATTATTGCAATACTTGGGGCGGACGCCGCGAAAACGGCGAGCTTCCGGAAGTTCATCCTGCAGCCGAGGACGAAGGCGGACGAGCTGAGGGGCTGGCTTCAAGGCGCGGGGTGGACGATTTCCGCCGAGGAAACGGCAACAGAAAAAGGGCGCGACTGCCGGATCATCGTCGCGTCGCCCCCCGCTGGATAGGGTCAAAGGTCGTAGTAGTCGCTGGGGTCGTCCGTGTTGATCGAGCCGCCCGAAAACTGCCCGAGGATGTTGCTCGCGACGCGCGCGCCCGCCGAGGCGCCCGCCAGGATCTTGTCCCAATACGTGATGATGAGAAAGATCGCGGTGCCGATGAGGACGATCGCCGCGCCGATCCCAAACATGTACTTGAATGCTTTCGCCATGATTTCTACCTCCTGTGTTTCATATTATACCTGATTCTCTGGCAAAAAACACGTGAGATATGATAATATCTGATTAATAAATATCCAGTTCACAAATAAGAAAGGTAGGAGTTTGACCATATGGATACATTGCAAGCTTTGAAGACGAGGAGGAGCGTGCGCCGCTTCCAGGCGGGGCAGGTGGACGCGGGTGCGCTCGATCGGGCGCTGGAGGCGGCGACCTACGCGCCGACGGGCATGGGGCGGCAGGCGCCGCAGCTCGTTGTCGTGCAGGACGCGCAGACGCTGGACCAGCTGCGGAAGATGAACATGGAGGTGCTCGGCGGCGGCAAGGACCCGTACTACGGGGCGCCGACGATCGTGCTCGCGCTCGCGCCGGAGGACGTGAACACGTATGTCGAGGACGCCTCCTGCGTGCTCACCTACCTGATGCTCGCGCTCCACGAGGAGGGCGTCGCGTCGGTGTGGGTGCACCGCGAGCGGGAGATGTTCGCGTCGGCGGAGGGCAAGGCCCTGCTGAAGAAATGGGGCATCCCGGAGAAGTACCAGGGCGTAGGCTCCCTCGCCGTGGGCTACGCGGAAGGGGACTACCCCCAGGCCGCGCCGCGCCGCGAGGGCTATGTGCTCAAAGTATAGGAAGGATGGCGCACGCCGCCCGACTGTGGTACAATCGACCCTGTGAGTAAACCAGGCGATCGCGCGGCAGGCATCTGCCGTGAGGAAAGTCCGGGCTCCAAAGAGCATGGGTGCCGGATAACGTCCGGCGCGGGCAACCGTAGGGAAAGTGCAACAGAAACACACCGCCGATGGCGGCCTTTTGGCCGCACAGGCAAGGGTGAAATCGTGGAGTAAGAGTCCACGGCGCCCCATGGTAACATGGGGAGCGTGTAAACCCCACCCGGAGCAAGGTCGAAAGGGACGGCCCGGCGCCACCGCCGGACGGCTGCTCGTCGTGTCCCTTATAGGCGGACCGCAGGCGGACGGGCACTTCGCCCGCCCCAGAGGCAGCTGGAGACAGCTGCCCCAGATAGATGATCGCCATCCGCCCTCCGGGGCGGACTACAGAACCCGGCTTACGGTTTACTCATATTTTTGTTGATTGGTTGGAACGCATGGATCCGAAAGAAAACAAGATGGGCACGCTGCCCATCGGCAAATTGATCTTGAATATGTCGCTGCCGCCGATGATCTCGATGCTCGTCGCCGCGCTGTACAACGTGATCGACAGCATCTTCGTCGCGAAGATCTCCGAGGACGCGCTGGCCGCGGTCACGCTCGTCTTCCCGGTCCAGATGCTCATGATGTCCATCACGGTGGGCATCGGCGTCGGCAACGCGTCGCTCATCTCGCGCAGGCTCGGCCAGAAGCGGCAGATGGACGCGGACTCCGCGGCGGCGCACGGCATCCTGCTCGGCTTGATCTGCTGGGTGCTGTACGCGCTGTTCGGGCTCTTCCTCGCGGGCCCCTTCCTCTCGCTCTACGTCGACCCCGTGCAAAACGCCGGCATCTACTCGATGGCGCTGGACTACTGCCGGATCGTCATGATGGGCTCCGCCTTCATCAATATCACGGTCGCGATCGAGCGCATCCTGCAGTCCACGGGCAACACGCTGTACCCCATGGTCTTCAACGGGGTCGCCGCCAGCGTCAACGCGGTGCTCGCGACGATCTTCATCACGGGTGAATACGGCATGCCTGCGCTCGGCGTGCGCGGCGCCGGCTACATCGCGGTCTTCGGGCAGATGATCGGCTGCGTCCTGGCCCTCCTGCTCTTCCGGCGCGGGGCGAAGCGCGGGATGAACGCTGTGTCGATCTCGTTCAAGGGGTTCCGGGCGCGTGGCAAGACGCTGCGCGACATCCTCGCGGTGGGCGCGCCGTCCATCGTCATGATGGCCGTGCAGCCGCTTCTGATCAGCGGCCTGAACGGGATCCTCATCGCGTACTCGACGACGGCGGTGGCTGTGCTCGGCGTGTATTTCCGCATCCAGACCTTCGTGATCATGCCCGTGATCGGGCTCAACCAGGGCGCGCTGCCGATCATGGGCTACAATTTCGGCGCGAGGAACCGCGTCCGCCTCACGGCGACGTTCAAGCTGGCCTTCAAGGTCGCGATCGTCATCATGATCGTCGGCACGGCGGTCTTCTGGATCTTCCCGCACGCGATCATGGGGCTGTTCAACCCGACCCCGGAGATGCTCGACATGGGCGTGCACGCGCTGCGCGCCATCAGCATCTCGTGGATACCGGCGTCGTTCGTCATCATCTGCATCGGCCTGTTCCAGGCGCTGGCGCACGGGGTGTTCGCGCTCGTGATCTCCGTCGTGCGGCAGCTGGGGCTGATCTTGCCGCTCGCGTACTTTCTCGCCCTGTACTACGGCGTGAACGCCGCGTGGTATTCCTACGCGATCGCGGAGATCTCCGCGTTCACCCTCTCCCTCATCTTCCTCGCGAGGGTGCGGCGCCAGGAGATCGCGAAGCTGCCGGACGGGGCCCCGGTGAAATGATATGAGGATTGTCACCTGGAATGTGAATGGGCTCCGGGCCGCTTTGGGGAAGGGGTTTTTGGACTTCTGCGACACCGTCGAGGCGGACGTCTACTGCCTGCAGGAGACGAAGATGCAGCCGGGGCAGGCGGAGGTCGACCTGCCGGGCTACGAGCAGTACTGGAACAGCGCGGTGAAGAAGGGCTATTCGGGCACGGCGGTGTTCACGCGCGTGAAGCCGCTGTCGGTCGCTTACGACATCGACGCCGAAGGGCATGACACGGAAGGCCGCTCGATCACGGTCGAATACGAAGATTATTATTTGGTATGCGAGTATACGCCCAACGCGCGCAACGACGACAGCGGCGGGCTGGCGCGCATCGGCTATCGGCTGGAGTGGGAGGCGGCGCGGCGCGCGTACCTTTCGAAGCTCGACCGGGCCAAGCCGGTGGTGCTGTGCGGCGACCTGAACGTCGCGCACGAGGAGATCGACCTGAAGAACCCGGGGCCGAACCGGGGGCATGCGGGGTTTTCCGACGAGGAGCGGGAGGCGTTCTCCGCGCTGCTGGGCGCGGGGTTCGCGGACGCGTTCCGAAGGCTCTACCCGGACCGGGAGGGGGCCTACACCTGGTGGTCGTACCGCTTCGGCGCCCGCGCGAACAACGCGGGGTGGCGCATCGACTATTTCGTCGTGTCCGAGCGGCTCATGCCGGCCGTGGCAGATGTCACGATCCTGAGCGAGGTGACGGGCAGCGACCATTGCCCGGTGCTGCTTGACATCCGGGCTACATGAAACTATCATGCGGGGAGAGCAATTTGTGTTACAGAACAGGCGGGTAAAGAATGATGGCTAAACAACAGTATACATTGGGGATCAACATCGGTTCCACTTCACTGAAAATGGTGCTCGCCGAGGGCGGGAAGCCGGTCTGGAGCGCATCCAAGGTCCACGAGGGCGATTTTGCGGCGGCGGCGCGCAG
This sequence comes from Eubacteriales Family XIII. Incertae Sedis bacterium, assembly GCA_031272365.1. GTDB lineage: Bacteria > Bacillota > Clostridia > Peptostreptococcales > Anaerovoracaceae > WRFF01. Next base: position 10,003 of record JAISTX010000065.1, on the reverse strand, counting down.
CCTGCTCGCGGAGGGGCAGGTGGCGGAAGGCACGCCGGCGCTCGTGACGGGCAACGAGGGGCGGTTCCTGTTCGACGTGTCCGGCACGCTCGAGCCGCTCTGCGTCGAGGCGGCCGTATCCGCGCTGTCGCTCGAGGCGGACGCGGTGGTCAGCATGGGCGGGGAGGACCTCATCGTCTACTCGCTCGACGGCGGCAAGATCGTCAACAGCTTCTCCGGGAACAAATGCGCCTCCGGCACGGGCGAGTTTTTCAAGCAGCAGCTCGGCCGGATGGACATGCGGCTCGAGGACGTGTCCGAGGTGCCGGACACGGCGAAGGTCTACCCGCTGTCCACGCGCTGCTCGGTGTTCATGAAGAGCGACTGCACGCACCGCTTGAACAAAAGGGAGGCGACGAAGGACGACATCGTGCTCTCGCTCTCCGACGTGATGGCCGTGAAGGTCATCGACTTTTTGAAGCGCGCCAGAGTCACGTCCGGGCGCGTCATCCTGACGGGCGGCATGACGCTCAACCGCCACATCCTGCGGTTCATCGGGGACAAGGCGCCGGAGATCGAGTTTGTCGTGCCGGAGATCGCCCCCTATTTCGAGGCGTACGGCGCGGCCGTCATGGCCCAGTCGCAGGGCAGCCCGCTCCCGGCGCCGGGGAAGCTCCTGCGGCCGAACGAGATCCGCTTCGAGAAGCTCGGCGCGCTCCGCGAGCACACGGACAAGGTGCGGACGTTCGACAAGCCGGACGGCAAGGTCCAGGCCGGGCGGAAGTACATCCTCGGCGTCGACGGCGGCTCCACGACGACGAAGGCCTGCCTCGTCGACATGGAGACGGACGAGATCGTGGCGAGCCACTATGGCAGGACCCACGGCGACCCGGTGCAGGCGCTGAAGGGGTGCCTCGCGATCATCCAGGAGAAGGTCGTGCGCGACACGGGGTCGAAGGACATCGACATCCGGCTCGTGGCCACGACCGGGTCGAGCCGCGAGATCCTCGGCGTCTTCTGCGAGACGCCCGGCGTCTACAATGAGATCATCGCGCATTCCGTCGGGACGACGTATTTCGACCCGGAGGTGGAGACGATCTTCGAGATCGGCGGCCAGGACGCCAAATACGTGCTCCTGAAGAACAGCGTGCCCATCGACTACGCGATGAACGAGGCCTGCTCGGCCGGGACGGGCTCCTTTTTGGAGGAGAGCGCGGCCGGCGACCTGTCGATCCACAGCGCGGAGGACATCGGGCCCATCGCGCTCGAATCCGACGCCCCGCTGAAATTTGGGGAGCATTGCTCGGCGTTCATCAACAGCGACATCCGCAAGGCCGTCCAGCAGGGCGCGAGCCGGGAGAACATCACGGCCGGCATCGTCTGCTCGATCGTGGCCAATTATTTGAACCGCGTCGTCGGCAACCGCACGATCGGCGGCAAGGTCTTCCTCCAGGGGGGCGTGGCGAAGAACCCGGCGGTGCCGCTGGCGTTCGCGATGCTGCTCGACAAGGAGATCCTCGTGCCGCCGTCCCCAGAGCTGATGGGGTGCTTCGGCGTCGCGCTCCTGGCGAAGCGCAAACACGAGGACGGGCTCCTCGGCGAGCTGGACGTGGACATCGACGCGATGCTCGAGCGGAAGATCGTGTACGAGCGCGTCTTCAACTGCCAGGCCTGCGAAAACCTCTGCCCCATCCAGGTGCTGAAGGTGGACGACCACCAGTATATGTTCGGCGGGCGTTGCAACAAATACACGAATATGCGCAAGGCCGTCAAGGACGTGCCGGTGTTCGACTACGTGGAAAAGCGGCAGAAGCTCCTCTTCGAGGAGTACGCGGCGCCTGCGGTGGACGCGCCGAAGCGCGACTACGTCATAGGGATCCCGCGCGCGTTCTCGGTGCACACGCTGTACCCGCTGTATTCGTGGTTTTTCCACGAGCTGGGGATCCGGACCTTCCTGTCGGACGAGGTGGCGCACGCCGGCGTGGCGCGTACGGAGGCGGACTACTGCTTCCCGGCGGAGATCGCGCACGGCGCGGTGCAGGACTGCCTGGACAAAGGCGCGGACTTCGTGCTGCTGCCGCATTTCCGGGACATGCCCAGCTATGAGGAGAACGTGCACGCAAACTTCTGCCCGATCACGCAGGGCCTGCCGTACTACATCCAGAAGGCCTTCCCGGACGTGGACCAGGCAAAATGGCTCCCGCTCGTCGTGAGCTTCAAGTTTGGCGACGAGAAGGCGCTGGAGCTGTTCGGTGTCATGAGCGATCGGCTCGGCATCCCGGTGGCGGAGACGGAGGCGGCCTTCCGGAAGGCGAAGGAGAAGCAGGACGCCTATTTCGCGGCCGCGAAGCGGCTCGGGGAGGAGGCGTTGGCGGAGGCCCGGGCTTTCGGGCGCCCCGTGATCGCGCTGCTGGGCCGGCCGTACAACGCGTTCACGCCCGAGGCGAACATGGGCATCCCGAGGAAATTCACGACGCGGGGCTATTCCATCATCCCGTTCGACATCCTGCCGTTCGAGGACAAGGACATCTTCGACAATATGTACTGGTACTACGGGCAGCAGGACGTCAAGACGTCGCGGCTGCTGAAGGAGGAGGACAACATCTACCTGACCTACGTCACAAATTTCTCGTGCGCGCCGGACTCGTTCATCCTCCACTACATCAAATGGGTCATGGGCCAGAAGCCCTTCCTCGTGCTGGAGCTCGACTCGCATTCGGCGGACGCGGGCATCGACACGCGCGTCGAGGCCTTCCTCGACATCATCGACGGGTACCGGTCCAAGAAGAGCGAGATCGAGGGCGAACGCTACGACAACGGCTGGTCGTTCGCCTACGACCCCGGCGCTTCGGTCGAGAACCAGATCCGGATCGACAACCGCATCACGGGCGAGCAGGTCCCGATCCGCAACAACAAGCGGGTCAAGCTGCTGCTCTCGAACATGGGCGCCATTTCCACGGAGTTCATGGGGGCCGCGCTGCGGGCGCAGGGCATCAACGCCCAGGCGCTCCCCGTCGCGACCGCCAAGACCGTGCAGGTCGCGCGCCGGCACGCGTCGGGCAAGGAGTGCGTGCCCAGCCACCTGGTGCTCGGGAGCGCCCTGCAGTTTTTCTGGAGCGAGCAGTACCGCAAGGACGAGCTCTACCTGCTCTTCGTGCCGATCACCACGGGGCCGTGCCGCACCGGCCAGTATTACATCTTCTACGAAAACCTCTTCAAGGACATGCGGCTCGAGAACGTCGTCGTCATGATCCTCTCCGCGGACAACTCCTACACGGAGGTCGGCGGCGATTTCTCGATGCAGATGTGGAAGGGCCTGGTCGTGGCGGACTACCTCAAGGACATCCAGAATGCGCTGCTGACCACGGCGCAGGACCCCGTAGCGGCCACGCGCGCCTACGAGCAGTCCTGGCGGCGGCTCATGGGCATGATCGAGCGCAATATGAAGGACATCTGGAAGGGCCTGGCGATGGTCGCGGAGGACGTGAAGCGGATCCCGCTCAAGAAGAAGGTGACCGACTGCCCGAAGGTGCTCATCGTCGGCGAGATCTACGTGCGCCGCGACGACTTCGCGGTCGGCGAGCTGACGGAGCTCATGAGCGCGCGGGGCATCGTGGTGAAGGTCGCGGGCATCTCCGAGTGGATCCACTATCTGGACTTCGTGCGCGAGTACAACCTGACGAAACTGTTGAACCTCCGGAAGCCGTGGGCGCGCCTCTTCTCGAAGCCGTGGCGCGAGCTGCGCGTCCTGGACATCGAGAAATGGTGGAAGCACAGCATCGAGAAGAAGGTGCTGAAGATCCTCGGCCCGACGGGGCTCATCCCGGAGACGCCGCACGACATGGACCTGATCATGAAGTACACGCAGGAAAATTTCGTGAACCTCGAGCTCAACTCCGAGATCGCGGTCTCCTCGGGGTCCGCGGCGGCGGCGATGGACGCCGGGTACAGCGGGATCGTGAACATCAGCCCCTTCGCCTGCCTCATCGGGCGCGTCATACAGGGCATTTTCACGCCGTGGGCCCGGGAGCGCGGCTACCCGATCCTGTCGGTCGAGGTGGACGGCAACCTGCTGCCGCCGAACATCGTGAACAAGCTCAACATCTTCATGGTGAACGTGCTGCGCTTCGACGGCTCCGGGGACCTGTCCGGGCTGGTCGACAAGGCGGAGGACGCCGGCGGGGGCGGCACGGAAGAGACGGCATGAATGACAATCGTGCATATTCTATGATAAAATAAATAAATAGCCACATCTGGCAAATTATTTAAAAGGAGTTTTTAGTATGGGTAGACATGGTACGATCGCGGGGCGCAAGGCCGCGCAGGACAGCAAGAGGGCGGCGATTTTCACGAAGTACGCGCGCGCCATCATGGTGGCGGCGAAAGCGGGGCCCGACCCGGCCTACAACGCTTCGCTCCGGACGGCGATCGACAAGGCCAAATCCATCAGCATGCCGAAGGACAAGATCGAGCAGGCGGTCAAGAAGGGCAGCGGGCAGATCGAGGGCGAGTCCTACGAGGAGGCGCGGTTCGAGGGCTACGGGCCTTCGGGCGTGGCCGTCATCGTCGACGTGCTCACGGACAATATGAACCGCACGACGGCGGCCGTCAAGCACACGTTCGACCGGTTCGGCGGCAATATGGGCGCGCCGGGCTGCGTCTCGTACATGTTCGAGCGCAAAGGCGTCATCCTCGTCGAGAAGGGCAAGGCGGACGAGGACAGCCTCATGGAGGCCGGGCTCGACGCGGGCCTCGAGGACATCCTCGACGTGGACGAGTTTTGGGAGGTGCGCACGGCGCCGGACGACGTGACCGCCGTCGCGGACGCGCTCATCGCGGCCGGCATCGAGCCGGAGGAGACGGACGTGGACTTCATCCCGAACATGGAGACGGAGCCGAAGGACGACCACGCGACGAAGTCTTTGGCGAAGATGATCGACGCTTTCGAGGAAAACGACGACGTGCAAAAAGTTTACAACAATTGCGCGGTTGACCTGAGCCTCGATTAGGCGTATATTGGTTTCAACGAGGACTTCCTGGGACGTGCGAGAAGGTTGCGCATAATTATCCAACATTAAGTACTCGGGACCGCCGGGTCACCCCCGTGGCTGTCGGGCCGGCTAGACCGGATGGCAAAAGCGGGGTGCAGGCAACCCACCTAACATTGTTAGGGTACTTATTGGCAACCGAAACGGCGCCCCGGGGGTTCTTTTTTCCCGAAATGTTCACGATAAGCCGGATTTTTACAAAAGTAAAATAATAAATTAATAAACTTTATGGTAAATTTAATTGGATTTTCATGGAATGTGTGATATGATATGTTACACTCATGTAAGTTGGACGTTTAAAAAAATGACATGGCTTGTTCCATCCTTTATTCGGGATGTGAGGGAAGCATTCGATCCCCCCCCTATTTATCGTTTGCTTCCCTCTTCTTTTTTTGCCATACTACCCCGGTTCCTGTGTTATAATCTTTGACGTATTTTATTGTTTGGGCAGATACGTATGAGTAGAATTGCATGATGGAATGAGGGAGAAGGGTATGAAACGCATGAAACAGATGTGGTGTCGGGCAGCGGTGATCAGCTTTGTCGTCTTGCTGGCTCTAGTCGGCTTCGCGGGATGCGGCGACAAGGGGGAAGCGGCGGAGGAAAGCTCGCAGGCGGTCGTGTTGGAAGAAGTGGAGGAGCCGGAACCACAGCCGGAGCCGTACTATTGGCCTTTGACGGGCATCGAGTACGGGCAGGCGTTGCCCGGGGAAGAGGACGATTTCTACTATCCGTTGTCAATCAAAATAGAGAACACGCCGGAGGCGCGGCCGCAGCTGGGGATCGCGCGCGCGGACGTGGTCTATGAGTCGGTCACGGAGGGCGGCATCACGCGCTTCAACTGCCTCTTCCAGAGCGACATCCCCGACTACGTCGGGCCGGTGCGCAGCGCACGCAACAGCGACATCTCGATCGTGCCCGAATACGACGGCATCTTGTTCTTCAGCGGCACGAACAGCGACGTCTGGGCAAGCCTCGGGCAGACGACGATCAAGAATATGCCGGCCGACATCGGCAAGGGCGGCACGGACATGAACCTGTACAAGCGGGAGAGCGTCCGCCCGATCGGCAGCTCCCGGGACGAGGACGGCAAGATCGTCGTCGAGCATGGCAGCGGCGGCGTCTACAGCCCGCACAACCTCTATCTGGAGGCGGGCGACTGCTACGAGTGGGCTGCGGCCTACTGGGAGAAGTACGCCTGGTCGCCGGTCGACGGCAACCCGAACCGCCTCATGTTCGGGGATCTCGACCCGTCGTTTGTGACGGAGGAGGTCACGGAGGTCTACATGCCTTTCAGCACGGGCACGTTCAACCCGACCTGGGTCTGGAGCGCGGCGGACAACGCCTTCCTGCGCGAGGTGGACGGCAAGCCGTTTGAGGACGCCGACCCCGCCTCCGGGCAGGTGAAGGCGAACAACGTCGTCATCCTCTGGGCGCCGCACGTTCTCGGCCCCTTCATCGAAAACAAGGGCAACCCCCTGCACATCAACCTCGCGGGCAGCGGGGAGGCGCAGATTTTCCGCGACGGCGTGGCCGTCAAGGGCAAGTGGACGACGGACGGCACGGTGCCCCCGCGCTTCGTCGACGACAGCGGCAAGGAGATCTTCCTCTCCCCCGGCACGACGTGGTTCCAGGTGCTGGACACCGACAAGATCCCGACGATCACAGGCCCGGGCGGCACGGTGACCGAGGGCACGGAGGAAGAGGTCCTGACGCCTGAGGAGCAGGCGGCAGCCGAGAAGGAGGCCGCGACCTGGGACGTCGAGGAAGCCGCATAAGCAGTCGATCAAAAGGAAAAGGTATACGATGGCACATGCGAAAATAACAATTGAAGGCATGAGTTGCGAACACTGCGTCGCCGCCGTGACAGGCGCGATCGCCGCGCTCCCGGGCACATCCGGGATCGCGGTGGATCTCGCGGGCGGCAGCGCGGAGTTTGACTACGATCCGGCGCAGGCCTCGGTGGGCGAGGCCGTCGGCGCGATCGAGGATCAGGGATTCGACGCGGCGGAAGCCTGAGGGCGGCCTTCCTGTGAGGAAGCCGAAGAACCATCTGGAGCTGTTCCTCGCGTGCGCGGGCGTCAGCGCGCTCACGCTCGGCGGCGGCTATGTGATCGTGCCGCTCATGCAAAAGAATTTTGTCGAGCGGTACGGCTGGTTTTCCGAGGAGGAGATGCTGGAGATCGTCGCGCTCGGCCAGAGCGCGCCCGGATCGATCGCGCTGAACACGGCCAACCTCGTGGGGTGGCGGACGCTGGGGCTTTCCGGCGCCATAGCCGGGGTCTGCGGCTCGATCCTGCCGCCGATGGCGATCATCCTCGTCGTATCCATGTTCTATCTCCGGTTCCGGGACAACGCGGTGGTGGCCGCGGCGCTCCTGGGCATGACGGCGGGCGTCAGCGCCCTCATCATGGACGCGGTCTGCACGATGCTCTACAAGATCATCGGCGCGCGCAAAATACTGCCGATACTGCTCTGCGCAGGCGCTTTCGCGGCTGCGTTTTTCTTTGGCGCAAACGCGGTATACATCCTGGTGTTCTGCGCGGTTTTCGGCGTGCTCGTGGGCGCGCGCGGCGGGGAGGGGCGGCTCTGATGGTGTACCTGCGGCTGCTCATCGCTTTCCTGCAGGTCGGGCTCTTCACGTTCGGCGGGGGCTACGCCTCTTTGCCGCTCATGCAGGACCAGGCGGTCGGCGGCGGGTGGATGACGCTGCCAGAGTTCTCCGACATGCTCGCCATCTCGCAGATGACGCCGGGGCCGGTGGCGATCAACCTCGCGACATTCGTCGGGCTGCGGATGGGCGGCGTCCCCGGCGCGGTCGTGGCGACGGTGGCCTACGCGATCCCGTCCTTCGTCATTGTGTCGGTGATGGCGGCTTTGGTGCGCCGCTACGGGGAGCTGAGGCATGTGCAAAACGCGATTGCGGGTCTGAAGCCGGGCGTGGTGGGCCTGATCTTCGCGGCGGGGCTGTCGATTGTCCTGTCGGCGGTGCTCGGCAACGTCTTCCCGTTCACGTCCGTCGACTGGGTGGCGCTGATCCTGTTCGCCGGCGCGTTCGCGGCGCTCCGGCGTTTCAAGCGCCTCTCGCCGCTGCTCGTGATCTCGATCTGCGGGGCAGCCGGCGGGGTGCTCTACACGGTTTAGGAGGTGTTGATATGGGTATTGTTGCTGGGTTTGTGGTCCCGCACCCGCCGCTGATCTTCCCGGAGGTGGGGCGCGGCAAGCAGCGGGGGATACAAGCCACGATCGACGCGTACCAAAAGGTCTCGGAGGAGATCTGCGCGCTCGCGCCGGACACGGTGGTGGTCGTCTCGCCGCACACGGAGCTGTACGCGGACTATTTCCACATCTCGCCGGGCGGCTCGGCTGCGGGCGACATGACGCAGTTCGGGGTTTCGGCGCAGAAGCTTTCTGTGACGGTTTCCTACGACGAGGCGTACGTCTCGGCGCTCTCTTCGCTTTGCGAATCGCGGGGCTTCCCGGCGGGTACGCTCGGGGGGCGGGACGCTTCGCTCGACCATGCGACGATGATCCCGGCCCGGTTCCTTCTGGACGCGGGCTACGCGGGCGCGTTCGTGCGGGCCGGGGTCTCGGGGTTCCCCCTGGCGGACCACTACCGGTTCGGGATGCTGATCCGGGAGGCGGCGGAGGCGCTGGGGCGCCGCGTGGTGGTGGTGGCCAGCGCGGATCTTTCGCACAAGCTTCTGGACGAGGGGCCTTACGGGTACGCGCCGGAGGGGCCTTTGTTCGACGCGGCGGTCTGCGAGGCGATCGAGGGCGCGGATTTCCTGAGGCTTTTGGAGCTCGACCCCGGGTTTTGCGAGAAAGCCGGGGAGTGCGGGCACCGGCCGATGCTTGTGATGGCGGGGGCTTTGGACGGGGATGCGCTTTCGGCGCGGTTGTTGTCGTATGAGGGGCCGTTTGGGGTCGGGTACGGCGTTGGGGCGTTTTTGGTTGGTGTTGACGAGGGCACCGGCGCGGACGCCGAAGGCGGCGCACAGGCTTTCGCCGCCAACCCCGCTTGCCCGTGCTCGTCGCGGGAGTTTCTTGGCGCTCGTTCGCCTGCAAATTCGAAACTCGCGCTTCGCGCTCAAACAGTCGAATTTGCGGACGGCTCACTCGCTGAGAAACTCGACGCTCCTCGCAATGCAAGCGAGGTTGGCGGCGAAAGCCTGTGCGCCGCCTTCGGCGTGCGCGCCGGTGGGGAGGGCGCGAGGGTGCTGGAGGTTTTTTTGTCTAAGGAGAAGGTGAGGGCTATGGAGCGGCGGGAGGCTGAGAGTGTTTTTGTGCGGTTGGCACGGGAGACGGTGGAGTCTTTTGTTTCTACGCGGCGGCTGCCGCCTTTGCCGGGGGATTTGCCCGGGGAGCTGACGGGCCGGCGGGCCGGGGTGTTCGTCTCGATCAAGGAGCACGGGGAGCTGCGCGGGTGCATCGGGACGATCTCGCCGGTCACGTGCTCCATCGCGGAGGAGATCCGGCAGAACGCGGTGAGCGCCTCCACGCGGGACCCGCGCTTCGAGGCGATCGCGGAGGAGGAGCTGCCGTTCCTCACCATATCGGTGGACGTGCTCGGGGAGGCGGAGGCGATCGGTTCTATGGATCAGCTTGACCCCAAGCGGTACGGGGTGATCGTTTCGCTTGGCGGGAAGCGGGGGCTGTTGCTGCCGGATCTCGACGGGATTGATACGGCGGAGGAGCAGGTGGCGATCGCCATGCGCAAGGCCGGGATCGCGGAGAAGGATGCTGGGCGGGTTCGGTTGGAGCGGTTCGAGGTGGTGAGGTATACGTAGGTGGTGTCGGGCGACCCGGGCGGCGCGGGGCGCCCCCTTGGGGGTGAGCTGGTGGTGTTGGTTGGAGGGGTGTGTCGCGGGCCTGCTTAGCGGCCCAGCTCTTTGTAATTGAGGATTTTAGGTTTGTTTTTTTGTGATGTTTTTACTCGGGGGGGTTTTATACCGGCTGGTGGGGTCGGGGCGTGC
>JAISTX010000009.1 GCA_031272365.1 Eubacteriales Family XIII. Incertae Sedis bacterium | reverse complement strand
TGTGAAAGGGGATAAAGTTATGGAAATCTACGACATCACCAGCATCGGGGGCAGCAACCTGGAGGCGTTTTCCGTCTTCATGCCGGAGCACCTGGCGCGGCGCCTCGGCAAGGATCCGGGGCTGTTCGCCATCGGCGCGATCCACGAAGGGTACGCCTCGGGCGCCCTCGTGTTCTCGACGTCCGAGGACACGGTATGGATCGAATCGCTTGACTTCGTCCGCGTCGGGGAGGTGGAGCGCACCTGCGCGCAGGACCTTTTGGCCGCCCTCGCGGACATCGCGCAAAACGACGAGGAGCTCAGGGGCATCACCGCGATCTTCTCCGAAGACCGGCCCGGGGACGTGGACGCGCTGCTGTCCGCCTACCGGGAAGGGGGCTATCTCGTCGAGAAGATCCCGAGCGGCGCGTACGCGTTTTCGCTGTCCGACGCGCTCGCGGCGCCCGCCTTCGCGGGGAAGGGCGAGGAAGGGACAGGCGGCGTCAAACCGCTGTCCGCGCTGAAGAAAGCGGATCTCAACGCGCTGAACCGCTACCTCGCGGCCACGGAGGGCGCCTATATCGACCTGCCGCTCGCGCCCGAGGACTATATCCAGGAGATGTCCGTCCTGTCCGAGGGCGACGGCAAATCGCCGGACGGCGTGCTGCTGTTCGACCACCCGCGGGAGGACGAGTTTTCGCTCGCGCTCTTCCTGCTGTCCGGCAAGAACGCGCCGGTGCGGGCGCTGCCGATGCTGCGCAAGGCGCTGAAGGCGGCGGAGAAGCAGTTCCCGCCCCATACGACCGTCAACGTCGCCTGCGTCACGGATGCCTCGCGCGCGCTGCTGTTCAAGCTGATCGGACAGGACGCGCTGAAGGAGATCGCCGTCTATGAAGCCAATCTCCCGCTCACGTCGAAGAAGGCAATCGTAGAGGCCGTCGACGCCATCGAGGCCTGGTTTGCGGAAAGGAACCTGTAGCCATGGCAGACGATCAATTGCGCAGACGGCGCTTTGAGGGGAGCGAATATTATTCCCCCGCCGTCGGCGCGGAGGCCGATTTCCTGATGGCGGACACGCTGGCCGTCACGCAGCAGGAGGAGGCGATGGAGGACATCCTCGAGCAGCGGCTTCACTACCGCTCCGACCGGATGCATCAAATCCCCCACACGGAAATGCCGCTCGAAAGCAGATTCCTCCCGCAGCAGCGGGAGATGGGGGGCAAGGAGCGGAAGCGGCGGCAGAAGGCGCGGACCGCGCGCCGGGCGGCGATGCCGCAGGAGTTCGACGCGGCGGAAGTGCAAAGGCAGGAACGCGCGTCGCTGCCGGCGCAGATGGAAGCTCACCTGAAGGACACCGCGAAGGAGATGAGCCAGAAAAAGAAGGAATTCCTGAAGGAGCACAAGGAGTATGCCTGGGCGAAGAATGAGACCCTCCTCGCGGAGCACATCCCGCTCGTTTCGCGCGTACGCGCATTGGAGGGCACCCCGATCCGCTCCGGATTCAGCCCGGTCGCCGTACGGGTGATCAAGGACGATCTCTTCCGGTACGCGGCGGACTCGGCGAAGCTCGACCTGCACCGCCGGGCGCTGACGAAGATCGTCGCGCAGAAGCAGCTGGACGTCGACGCGATGGGCGACATCACGCCGCTCGAGCAGACGATCCTGAACGAGGACAAGCAGCTGCTGAAGGAATACGACAACCGGATCGACCGGATGACGCACCGCATGCAGCTCCTCGAAATCGGGCTCACGTATCTGCACGGCCAGACCGACCTCATCCTCCAGTACGGGGTGTTTGAGGTGCTGAAGGAGCAATACCACGTCGACATCCAGACGCAGAAGAGGGACGCCGCGAAGGAAGGGGCGCTGATGAAGAAGGTGCGCGACGCGCGGGTGGCCGCGGCCGACATTGCATTCTCCGAGATGGACTGGGACACGGTGACCGATGCATTCGGGCGGCGTTTCCTCAAACCGCATTTCCGGGACAGCCAGGACTTCAAAGCCGCCATCGCCATGATGAAGCCCCTGGACGCGGACACGCCCGAGGGCAACGAGGCGATCCGGCAGGAAAACAAAGCCCTCCTCACGCAAATGTTCCGCCGTGATGCAACGATTGCGGGGGACAAGGTGCCGGAGGACACATACGAGGGGATGAAGCAGCTGCTGACGCCGTTTGTGACGCGCCTGCTCGCGCTGGACACGTCCCGCTTCTTCGGGCCGGACGGCGCCGTGAACGAGAGGGCGGTGCGGGAGGCGCAGGGCGAACTGCTTTCGTTTGAATACGCGGAGCATATGGACCGCCTGCTCGAAACAAGAACAGAAGGCGGCCCATACGACAATCTTCGGAAGGAAATCCTCGGCGGCGACCGGGCGCAGGATAATGTGCTGAAAGAGAAGCTCAGGTTGATACAGCACCTCATCAACCTGTCCCACGGCCTCGCGCTGGAGCACGCGTCGTCAAACCACGCGTTCAACGACCACGATATGCTCGTCACGGAGAGGGACATGGCTTTCCGGGGTTACACGGACGATGCGTCGCGGCAAGGGTTGATGCATGCAGGATATATTGACAATTTCAAGTCATCGGCGAGGAATGCAAACGACGATTTGAAAGCGGCGCAGGGCAACGGTTGAACGGAAAGGAGCCGCTAGACATGGCTGATCAATTGCACAAACAACGTTTTGAGGGGAGCGAATATTAGTCCCCCACCGTCGGCGCGGAGGCCGATTTCCTGATGTTGGACACGCTGGCCGTCACGCGGCAGGAGGAGGCGATGGAGGACATCATGGAGCAGCGGCATCACTACCGCTCCGACCGGATGCATCACCTCGCCTATGCGGAAATGCCGCTCAAGAGCAATTATCTCCCGCAGCAGCAGGAGATGGGGAGCAAGGAGCGGAAACGGCGGCAGAGGGAGCGGACGGCGCGCCGGGCGGCGATGCCGCAGGAGTTTGACGCGGCGGAGGTGCAACGGCAGGAACGCGCGTCGCTGCCGGCGCAGATGGAATCCCAGATAGTGGACTCGGCGAAGGAGATGAGCCAGAAAAAAAAGGAACTCCTGAAGGAGCACAAGGAGTATGCCTGGGCGAAGGATGAGACCCTCCTCGCGGAGCATATCCCGCTCATCTCGCGCATACGCGCGATAGAGGGCACCCCGATCCGCCCCGGGTACAGCCAAAACGCCGTGCAGGTGATCAAAGACGATCTCTTCCGGTACGCGGCGGAGTCGGCGAAGCTCGACCTGCACCGCCGGGCGCTGACGAAGGTCGTCGCGCAGAAGAAGCTGGACGTCGATGCGATGGGCGACATCACGCCGCTCGAGCAGACGATCCTGAACGAGGACAAGCAGCTGCTGAAGGAATACGACAACCGGATCGACCGGATGACGCACCGCATGCAGCTGCTCGAAATCGGGCTCACGTATCTGCACGGCCAGACCGACCTCATCCTCCAGTACGGGGTGTTTGAGGTGCTGAAGGAGCAATACCACGTCGACATCCAGGCGCACAAGAAGAGCGCCGCAAAGGAAGGGGCGATGATGAAGGATGTGCGGAAAGCGCGGGTGGCTGCGGCCAATGCCGCGTTCGACGCGCAGGACTGGGACGCGCTGACGGCCGAATTCGGGCCGGATATCAAAGAAACGTTCAAAAACAGTACGGCCTTCAAACGCGTCGACGTCATGATGAAACCTTTGGGCGCGGACAGCCCCGAGGCCGATGAGTCGATCCGGCAGGAGAATTTGGCGGTCATCACGCAGCTCGTCCGATACGAAGCAACACGCAATAAGAATAAGGATACGTTGCCGCAAGCCGAGTACGAGGCCATGAAGGCGATGCTGACGCCGTTTGCGGAGCGCCTGCAGGCGTTCGATACGTCCCGCTTCTTTGGGCCTGACGGCGCCGTGAACGAGAAGGCGGTGCGGGAGGCGCAGAGCGAGCTGCTGTCGTTTGAATACGCACAACGGTTGAGCGACCTGCTCAAGATCAAGCAGGAGGGCAGCAAATACGCGACCCTGCGGAAGGAACTCTGCGGCGGCGACAAAACGAAGGACGATATTTTGACGGCAAAGATGAATGTGGTGACAACACTGATCGCCGTGTCCCACGGGCTGGCGCTTGAATACGCGTCGGGAAACCACGTGTTCAACGACTACGATATGCTCGTCACGAATAAAGACGCCGGCTTCAAAAGAATCACGGACGATACGGCACGGAAGATCAAGATGCGCACGGATTTCATCGACAACTTCAAGGACAAGGCAAAAGCGGATTATTCCTTGCTCGAGGCCGAACAGTACAAATACGAATTTGAGCATTTCCCGGAAATATATGAAGAGCGGGTACGGAAGATGCGGAGCCCGGATTCCACGACGGAGGACATTCACGAATTCTTGCGTTTTGTCGTTCAGAACAAGGAGAAATTGCCGAATACTGCGGATATAGATTACTTAAATGAAAAAAGGCTGTCGAAGCCGGAAGATGTAGACAAAAAATTTGAAGCCAAAGACTACGGCTTTATCGGTTCTCTTTATGGACGATTGGTAGGGCAAGAATACAAAGCCGCAAACAAAAGACGATCGGATTTGCAAGCCAAAGGACAGACACGCATGGATTCGTCATTTCTTCGCGATGCCCAATTCTATGCCGGACCCAAAACCGATGAAGATGACACGGCGCTGCTTGAAACGTATGAAGATCTGCACGTCCTCTTTCAGTTTGCCAACGATGTAGCGAAGCCAGTCACAGCCGAATCCAAATTAGATGCAGAAGCGACGGGAGATGCGCGTAAGCGCCTCGCGCTTCGGTTTGAAGGCTATCTACAAGATCTGAAGAATCTCATTCCTTCGCTTGGCGTCGATTTAAATAAACCTATCACGACATACGAGCAACTTGTAGAAACTTCCATTAAGTTAAATCCGGCTAGCAAGTTCGCGCAAATCGGCGGCCAGTATGTATCGAAGCTGCTGAAAGGATATGTGGACGACGAACTATTGAAGGAAGCCTGGGCGATCAAAGGATTCATATTAGATATCGGTGAGGCTGCCAACCCCTCGACAACGGAATTCAGTCAGGAGAAGCTTGACAAAGGTGAATACAATTTTTCCCATTTTAAATCCATTGCATTGCAAAGCCTCAATGCATCTATAGCCAAAGATATAGCTTACGACTTGGAGCACGGGCATCGCCAGAAAAGGGAAGATAAGATCCTCGCGCTGCGCGAAAAAGCCGCACAGGAAAAGGCCGCACAGGAAAGAGCTGAGGAAGAAAGGCGTATAGCCGAGGAGGAACAACGAAAGGCCGAGGAAGAAAGGCGTATAGCCGAGGAGGAACAGCAGAAAGCCGAGAATGAACGACGCATGGCCGAGGAAGAACAGCGTGTGATCGAGGAAGAAAAGCGTAAGGCCGACATCGCGCGGCAAAAGGCCGACCTCGAGCAGCATCACCCGGAAGACGTCGTCGCCTTCCAGAAGGAGATAGAGCGCACCGCCAAGCAGATGCGTACCGAGGATGCCGGTTTGCCTGAGATTCAGGAATTCATACGCTACCTCATGGTGAATAAAGCGCTGCTGACGGATGCGGACGCCGCATTGCTTGTTGAGAACGTTGCTGGAGATACCGTCGCCGCAGTAGATGCCCTGTTTGCTGATAAACGTCGAATCAACGAGATCAAGACCATTTATACGCGGTTTGCCGCCCCGGAAATTGAAGCACAGAAAAATCGACGCCACGCTTTTAGCGCAAAACATCCTGAACGCACATCGACAAACGTTTTGACACGTGATGTGCAGTTTTACATCCCGCCGGAGCATGATAAGGAGGATACAGAACTGCAGAAAATGTATGACGCGGAGGTGATCGTGGGCAACCTGATGAACGGGGAAAGAAATAATGGGTTTCAGGATTTGACTGCGGAGTCACTCCTTTTCGAAGAAACGCTTGAAGCCCGGCAGTATGTGGGGCAACAATATGCAGCCAGTCTTGCTGCTTTTGAAGAACATATCAAAAGCCTCGGTGTGGACATCAACAAACCCATCACGACCTATGATGAGCTCAAAGCAACCGCAATCAAACTTAGACCCGCAACCTATACCGCGCAAACCCTTGGAAGCCCGACAGCGCTGCCCCGATTCCTTGAGGGCATCGTGGATAAGGAATTGCTCTACAGGGCAGCAAACATCTACGCCTTTACTTTCTATCTCGGACATGTAAACAACTTTGCCGACAGCAACCTCAAAGAAGGCAGAGGGAAGTTGAGTGATTATGAGGCGGAAGCCCATGAAAAAGTCGACAAAGTGCACAATGAATTCCGAGCGCTGATGGCCGCGCGCGACGCAAAGATCCGCGAGCTGCGCGCCGCCAAACAAAATTCGTAAAATTCATGCTTGCATTTCGCGGGGAAATGGAGGATAATTAAAGTTACATGAAGGTTAAAGAAAAGGAATTCCCTTTGCGGAAGCCCTGGAAAGACCCCGACGACTGGGAATACAACGACGACCCGGTCGAGATCGAGGCCTATCTGGAGAAGCCGCGCAGCATGCCCGTGAACCGGGCGGGGGACGTCTTTTCGCAAGGCCGGGCGCAGCGGTTTGGGGGCATCAACGATGCGCCGTCGGTCTTCCAGCAAAGTTCAATCTTTCAGGCACAGGGGGTAAGTGAGAAAGATGAAGGGGGCGAATTCTAAAGCGAACATACTCATCGTGGAAGACGATCGGGATCTTTCCGCCATCGCGCGCATCCACCTCGAGGCTGCCGGCTACGTCGTCGCGCAGGCATTCCTCTGCGAGGAGGCGCGGGCGATCATCAACAAGCGGTTTTTCGATCTCGTGCTGCTCGACATCATGATCCCGGACGGGTCCGGGCAGGATGTCTGCACGTACATCCGCGCGCGCAGCGCGTGCCCGATCATCTTCATGAGCTGCATCGAGGACAGCCCGACGATCATCGCGTCGCTCGCGGGCGGCGGCGACGACTACGTGACGAAGCCCGTCCGCTACGAGGAGCTGCTCGCGCGCGTGGAAGCGAACATCCGGCGCTACCGGGAGCTGCCCGGCGCGGAGCGGAAACGCGAGGTCATGCGGCGCTTCCGCCGCTTCACGGTCGACACGGCCCGGCGGCGCGTCCTGCGCACGGACCAGGAGGGGCGCGAGCACGACGTCGGCCTGACGGCCCTCGAATACGGCATCCTGCTCTACCTCACGGACCGCGAGGGCGAGCTGACGCTCTACGACGACCTCTACGAGAACGTGTGGGAGACGCCGAGCTTCGGGGAGGTGAAGACGGTCATGGTGCACGCGTCGAACCTGCGCAAGAAGATCGACCCGGAGGGGCGCGGCGTGATTGAGAACGTGCGCGGCGTGGGATACCTGTTTGCGGATGTGTGAAGGGGCGAAGATCGGATAGGGTGGCTGATGGGTTTTTTTCCAAATAAACAACTGACGAAGCCGTTTTCCGGCTATGAGGAATACACGGCGTGGCTGTTCGCGGCCGTGGACCGCCAGCTGTCCGCGCATCTGCGGCGGCTGATGGATCTGTTTGCGACGGGGCAGGGCGGTTTCAAGAACGTGCTCTACCCGGATATCGAAATCGCGTTCGACTTGACCGAGAAGCGTCTTTCGGATTTCGGCAGTGGCGGCTCCCCGGACACCCACGGGGAGCCCGTCCCTACCGGAGAAGCGCCGGACGACGAGCTGGCGGGGCTGCTCGGGGATTTTGCATCGCCGGAGGGCGGCGGAGCCGCCCCCGGGGCGGACGTCGACATGTCGGAGGACATCGCCGAGCTCATGGCGCAGATCCGCCGCCGGGCGGAGAAGACCGACCTGGAAAAGACGCCGATGCCGCTGTACGAGATCTGCTCCAGGCGCGGGTTTTCGGATTTTTCCACGTTTTGCTTCGCCTGCGCCGTGCTCTCATCGACGCAGACAAACTACGCCTCGATCTTCCAGGTGATCGGCCAGAACAGCGGCCTCACCGCGCCGACGTTCGAGACGGTCGCGCGCGTGTGGTACGGGGAGTCGTTCTCGATCACGGGGGCCTCGGCCGCCATGTCGGACGCGCTCGAGCAGATGCGCCCGCTCTTCGACCTGCGCGTCAACCCGGTGATGCCGTTTTCGACGCCGGTCTCGCCGGACAAACGCCTCATCGACTACCTCTTCGGCTCCGATGGCAAGAAGATCGACGACAACTACCGCCGCTTCCTCGCGCGCGTGACGGGCGAGGCGGAGCTCGACCCCTTCATCGCGAACAAGAGCCAGCTCGACGCGCTGAACATCGCCTACGACGACGGCACGCGGCTGTTTGCGCTGTACGGTGACGAGGGCTCGGGGCGCAAATTCACGATCCGGCATTTCTGCCGGGGCCGCGGCCTCGAATGCGTGAGCATCGACGGCGGCAAGCTGTTTTCCTACGACTTCGGCTTCGTCGAGAAGGCGCTCTGGGCCGTGAGCCGCGAGTGCATCCTGCTCAAGGCCTGCTGCTGCCTCGACAACCTCGGCTTCCGCGAGGAGGAGAAGGAGAAATTTTTCGGCTACATGGACCTCGCCTTCGGCAAACTGCGCGAGGCCGACATCCCGATCTTCACGACAAGCAAGGAGAAGCTGCCCGTCAAGGAGATGACAAACCAGGAATACGTGAGTCTCGAGCTGCCGACGCCGAACAACGGGGAGCGGGAGGAATTGTGGAATTATTATTCAAAAGGCTACAGCTTTGACGGCGAGGTCGATCTGTCGGAGATGGCGGCGAAGTTCCTGTTCACGGCGGGCAAGATCAAGGGCGCGCTGAAGATGGGCAAGGGGCTCGCGGCCATGAAGAAGAACGAGCGCATCGACCGGCCCAGCCTGTTCGAGGCGTGCTACAACCAGATGAGCCACGAGCTGACGCAGAAGGCGACGAAGATCAAGGCGACGTACACGTGGGACGACATCGTGATGTCGCCGGACCAGCGGCAGGCGCTCGAGTACGCGTGCGACCAGATGCGTTACCGCAAGCAGGTGTACGAGAGCTGGGACTACAACCGCAAATACCCCTACGGGCGCGGGCTGTCGGTGCTGCTGTTCGGGGCGCCCGGCACGGGCAAGTCGATGTGCGCGCAGGTGCTCGCGAACGCGCTCAACCTCGAGCTGTACCGCGTGGACCTGTCGAAGGTCGTGGACAAATACGTCGGCGAGACGGAGAAGAGCATCTCGATGATCTTCCGCGAGGCGAAGAAGTGCAACGTCGTGCTGTTTTTTGACGAGTGCGACACCTTGTTTGCGAAGCGCTCGGACGACGGCGGCTCCAACCAGTCGAGCAATAATAATAAGACCGCGCTGCTGCTGCAGGAGGTCGAGGCCTACGACGGCGTGAGCGTGCTGGCGACGAACTACAAGCACAACATCGACCCGGCGTTTTTCCGGCGCATGAAGTTCATCGTCGAGTTCCAGTTCCCGGACCCGGAGACGCGCAAGATCCTGTGGGAGACGACGATCCCGAAGGGCACGCCGCTCGCCGAGGACGTCGATGTGAAATTCCTCGCGGACCGGTTTGAGTTTGTCGGCGGCAACATCAAGAACTGCATCCTGAACGCGGCGTTTCTGGCGGCTGGCGACAAGGAGGCGGAGGGCATGGTGCATATGAAGCACTATCTGCAGGCGATCCGTTATGAATTTGTGAAGACGGGCAAGGTCTTCACGCGGTCGGACTTCGAGCCGTACGCGCACCTGGTGCTGTGAAACCATGAACCTCAACGACGCCGTACACTCTTTTCGAATCCCGATCGCGATCATCCTCGGCTACGCGGAACTGCTTGCGAAGGGTGAGGTGCCCGACGAGGCGACGCGGCAGGCCTATATCGAGAAGATCTATGAGCAGGGGCAGCTTTTGGACGTGCGGCTGTCGCGGCTGTCCGACGCGGCGGAGCTGTCCGGCGGGCGGCTGCGGATCGCGCGCACGCCGATCGATGTGCAGAAGATGCTGCTGTCGACGTGCGGCGGCATGGAGCAGTTCATCGAGTCCACGGGCTCGCGCATCCGCGTCGAGAGCGGCGAGGAGCCGATCGTC
Source organism: Eubacteriales Family XIII. Incertae Sedis bacterium (assembly GCA_031272365.1). Taxonomy (GTDB): domain Bacteria; phylum Bacillota; class Clostridia; order Peptostreptococcales; family Anaerovoracaceae; genus WRFF01. The sequence goes on along the minus strand of JAISTX010000009.1, from coordinate 29,459 downwards.
GCGGAGATCGACGCGGTGCAGGTCATCAAGGTGCTGCACAACCTCACGGAGAACGCGGTGAAGTACATGGGGCGGCCCGGGGAGATCGTCATCACGGCGTCGAAGGCCGGGCGGGATCTTTTGATCGTCTTCCGCGACAACGGGCGCGGGATGCCGGCGGAGGACGTGTCCCACATCTTCGAGCAGGAATGGCAGGGCGAGAACCGCGTCGGCGGGAGCGGCTTCGGGCTGTACCACGCCAGGCTCGTCATGGAGGCGCACGGCGGCGGCATCTTCGCGCGCGGCGGCGAGGGCCGGGGGCTGGCGATCTATATGCGGTTCCCGAACGCGGTGCAGGGGCGGGTGTAGGCGGTGGCGGTGCTTGCCTGCACGGGCGCGGGGCTGCTCTGCCCCTTCGGGACGGCGCCTTCGACGCTCGTGGCGACCTCGAACCAGAAGGTGCTGACGGGGGCCCCGGCGGCGACGATCATGGACCACCAGCCGCTGTCGAATATCCCGCCGTTCGCGATGTGCACGTCGCTTGCCAACCCGCAGGTCGCCGCCGCGACGGCCGCGGCCATGGGGGTGCTGACGCCGATGCCCTGCGTGCCGAACACGCCCGCTCCGTGGGCGCCCGGCTCGCCGAAGGTGCTCATCGGCGCCTACCCGGCCCTGACGAACGCCTGCAAGCTCGTCTGCGCCTGGGGCGGCACGATCCAAATCACGGCACCAGGGCAGACGAAGGCGCTCGTGCCGTGAATGGAAAGGATAACAGCCTTGCGGCTGCCTTTGATTCGAGCATGGATTCCGGGTCAAGCCCGGAATGACAGAAGTGGTGGTCAAGCCCGGAATCCAAAAATCGAAATCAACAGGCGCGAGCGAAAGCGAGCGGCAACCATTCGAAAAACGAGCGGCAACCGCTTGCGCATTGGGTCTCAAGTGGCTATAATGTTTAAAGGAAAGCGAGGATTTGTGCATGCAGATAGCGGCGAGCACGGAGGGGGACCACACGACGCTCACCATCACGGGGCGCGTGGACACGAATACGAGCCCCGAGCTCCAGGATGAAATCACGAAGGCGTTTCAGTCTACGAAAAACGTGGTGCTGGATTTTGCGGGCGTGGACTACATCAGCAGCGCAGGGTTGCGCGCGCTTTTGATCGGTCACAAGACGGCGGCGGCCAAGAAGGGGTCGTTTGCCCTCACGAACGTGAACGCACAGGTGACGGCGATCCTCCAGACCGTCGGCTTCTCAAAGATCCTCGCGATCCGCTGAGCCCCGGCCCGACGGTTCCTGCCTCTTCCGCAGGGTCAGGATGTTGAAGCCGTCTTCGAAGCGGTAGGACACATCGTCCATGAATTCCTTCACAAGGTAGATGCCGAGGCCGCCCACAGGGCGGTCTTCCAAGTTGCCCGTGATGTCCGGGTCCGGCCGGTCGAGCGGGTTGTACGGGGTGCCGCTGTCCCGGAATCGGACGGCGATCTCCCCGCCCGAGGCGACGCAGCAGACCTCCACGGACCCTGTGCCCGGCGCGTACGCGTACTTCGCGATGTTGACGAACACCTCTTCGCAGGACACCGCCAGGTGCTGCAGGGCGGTGCCCCCGATGCCGCCGGCGGCGGCCTGCGCGCGGATGAAATCGAGCACGCCGTCGAGGTTGGCCGTATCCGCGCCGACCTCCATCCGGGCGTCGGCGCCGGTTGTTTGCGCATCCATGCCGCTATAGAGCAGGGCGAGCATGGTGATGTCGTCCGATTGCTCCGAACCGCCCGCAAACGCGCGCACAGCGCGTTCTATGCCCGCCACGCGCGTGATCGGACGGTCGTCCGTGTCGGCGTTCAGGGCGGCGAGCAGCCGCTCGTCCCCGAACAGGCCGCCGTCCGGCGCCATCGCCTCCGTGACGCCGTCCGTATAGAGGAAGAGCGCGTCGCCGGGCGCGAGCGTGACAGACTGCGCGGTGATTTCGATGCCCTCCACGACGCCGAGGACGAACCCGGGGTCGACGGGGAGCGGGCGGTAGGCGCCGCCCGACTTGATGTAGGGGGCGTTGTGGCCTGCGTTCGCGTATTCGAAGCGTCCGGTGCTGAGCGACAGGGTCCCGATGAAGGCGGTCACGAACATATTGGTCTCGTTGTTTTCCGTGAGCATGTCGCTGACGGCCATGAGGGTGCCGGCCGGCGCCGCGCCGTTTTGCGCGGTGCTTTTCAGGAGCGTCTTCGCGACGACCATGAACAGGGCGGCTGGCACGCCCTTGCCGGACACGTCCGCGATCACGACGCAGAGGCGGTCGTCGTCGACGAAGAAGAAATCGTAGAAATCGCCGCCGACCTCGCGCGCGGGGTTCATCGTGGCGTAGAGATCGAACTCGGCGCGCTCGGGGTAGGGCGGGAAGATGCACGGCAGCATCGAGGTCTGTATCTGCGACGCGACGTCCAGCTCGGCGCCGATGCGCTCCTTCTCCGCCGTCACGGCGGCGAGGTTTTCGATGTACGCGCCCAGCTCCTGCGTCATCGTCTCGAAGGAATGGCTCAGGCCCTCGATCTCGTCGTCCGTGTGGATGTCGGAGGTGTAGGAGAGGTTGTCCCCGCCGACGCGCGACACCGCTTCGGCGAGGTGCACGACGGGGTCCGTGATGCGCCGGGAGAAGCGGTTGGCGAAGAAGACGCAGAGCAGGAGGGCTGCCGCCAGCGCCGCGGACAGCACGATGGTCGCGATGAGGATCTGCTGCGCGCTGTGCGCGCTCGTCTGCTCGGTCACGCGGAGGATGTCCTGCTCCGTCTGCTCGGCGGTGGCCGTGATCGACGCCTCCGGCAGGACGTACACGACGTGCCACGAGGCGGGCTCCACGGGAGACCAGACGACGTAGGAGTGCGTGCCGTCCCCCGCCGCGCCGTCCAGGTCGATGCGGATCATGCCGCTGTCCTCTTTTTCCATGGCGCCGAGGACGTCGTAGCGCCCCTTCCCGAGGTACGCGGCGAGCGCCTCCTTCCCCTCGCCGGTGTAGTTTTCGTAGTCGGGCGCGGAGATCACGGTCTCGCCCCGGATCAGCATCGTGAACGCGTCGTCGGCCGCCCCGGCGCCCGCCTCCTGCACCATCGCCTGCATGTCCGCGACGAAGACGTCCATGCCGATCACGCCCTTGAACGTGCCGCTTTCCGCGTCCGGGCGCGCCACGTCGGCCGTCGCGCCGCCGCCCGCGTCCTCCCCGTAGAAGGGCATCACCAAGGAAATGCAGAGCCCACGCCCGAACGAGTCCTCGTAGGGGGCGGAGATGTACAGGTTGCCGCTGGCCTTCGGCGTCCGGTACCAGGCGCGGTCGCGCTGCTCCACGACGGTCACGCCGCCCAGCGCCTCCTTCTTCAGCGCCGCGTCGCTGTCGTAGGCGATGCCGACGCCGGATTCCGTCACGATGTAGATGGTCGAGACGCCGGGTTCGCTGAGCATGACCGAGTCGGCGACCGAGGCGAAATTGCCGAAGCGGTAGGTCTCTTCCAGGACGCCCGCCTCCGCAAGGTCGCCCTCCGTCGTGCCCGTGCCGCTGGACAGGCCCGGGGCGAGCACCCACGAAAGGCTCTGCCGGCCGTCCGGGGCCTCGGTGAAATTCGGGAAGGGGATGGCGATATAGTTTGCGCTTCTCGCATAACGGTCCTGCGCGCGGTCCCTGAGCCAGGCGATCTCGCCCTCCAACCGCGCGAAGCGTTCCTCGAGGATGCGGGAGGTGGAGGAGGCGACAACCTCGGCGTCGTGGATGGCGTACCCGGTGAGGCTCTCGCCGCTGTTTTCGGCGGCAAGTCGGCCGATCTCCTCGTTGCTCTTGATCGTCACCTGGCGTATGTTCAGCATCGCGAGCTCCGAGGCGGAGGCGCTGACGGCGATCAGTATCAGCAGGAGGGCGACCGTCGCGGAGAGGAATTTTTTTCGGATCGAACGGCGCTGCTGCATGGGCCTCAGGCGTTGACGGTGTCCTCGATGGCGATCAGCGCCTTCAGGCGCGGCAGGGCGCGCGCGATCGGCACGGCGTAGGCGCGGGGCAGGGCGCGCGCGGTGGCCTCGCTCGCCGCGATGCGCATGGTCTTCTCGTGGTTGTCTGCGATGTGGAACCCATCCATCTCCATCACGATGCGCAGGCTGCTCTCGTTGTCCATGAGCAGGTCGTGGCTCCGCCCCTGGTCGTCCGTGTAGCCGAGGACGCGGTAGACCTCGAGGAAGGCGTAGGCGATCTGCTTTTCGAGCGCGGCCTCGAAGGCCTCGCACAGGAGCGATAGGCCGATGCGGGACGCGCCGCGCCCGCACACGATGTAGCCGGGCATGTAGAGCGGCTCGGTGCCCGCCGCGATCCTCTCGACCTGGGCCTTCAGCGGTGCCATGTCCGGGTCTTCCTTGGAGACCCACAGCATGGAGCCGGAGATGCCGTTCGTGTCGCTTCTATAATAGAAATGCGACCGGCCTCTCGCCTCCTCGCTGTTGATGCGCGCCGTTTCCGGCACCTCGAAGATGCCGCCCCGCCGCGAAAAGCGGTATGGCGACGCCGGGTCGAATTTCTGCGTGTAGTTTTCCCCCGTGATGCGCACCGTGTGGTAGAGTTCCACAATACGGGACGCCTTAAAACATTCATCTTGCTTCATGGTTTAGATTATACACCTTTTCCGGGCGCAATTGATAATATATTATTAAAGAAAGACACATATTTTTCATACGTTCATCTTACATATATCGTGGTATAATGTACCGCATGGACAAGATCGGACTGAACGAACTGCGGGCGATGTTCCGCGAATTCTATGTAAGCAAGGGGCATTACGCCAGGAAGAGCTTCGCGCTCGTGCCGGAAAGCGACAAATCCTTGCTGCTCATCAACTCGGGGATGGCGCCGCTGAAGCCGTATTTTGCGGGGATCGAGACGCCGCCAAGCAAGCGCATGACGACGTGCCAGAAGTGCATCCGCACGGGGGACCTGGAAAACGTCGGGCACACGGCGCGCCACGGCACGTTCTTCGAGATGCTCGGCAGCTTCTCCTTCGGGGACTATTTCAAACGCGAGAGCCTCACGTGGGGCTGGGAATTTGTCACCCAGGTGCTGAAGATGCCGGTGGACCGGCTCTGGGCGAGCATCTACGAGGAGGACGACGAGGCCTTCGATATCTGGGTGCACGAGGTCGGCATCGCGCCGGAGCGCGTCGTGCGCATGGGCAAAGAGGACAATTTCTGGGAGATCGGGCTCGGTCCGTGCGGGCCGTGCTCGGAGATCTACTACGACCGCGGCGAGGAGTACGGCTGCGGCAGCGCGGACTGCAGGCCTGGCTGCGAATGCGACCGCTACGTGGAATTCTGGAACCACGTGTTCACGCAGTTCGACAGCGACGGCAAAGGCGGCTACACGCCGCTCGCCCACCCCAACATCGACACGGGGCTCGGGCTGGAGCGGCTCGCCTGCATCATGCAGGACACGGACTCCATCTTCGACGTGGACACGATCCGCGCGATCGTGGAGGAGGTCGAGCGCGTCTCCGGCGTGCAGTACGAACGCGGCGCGGCCGGCACGGACGTCTCGATCCGCATCATCACCGACCACATCCGCTCCGTCGTCTTCATGATCGGCGACGGCATCATCCCCGAAGGCGAGGGGCGCGGCTACGTGCTGCGCCGGCTGCTGCGGCGCGCGGTCGTGCACGGCCGGAAGCTCGGCATCTCGACGCTGTTCCTGCACGAGCTGGCAGACAAGGTCATCGAGGTCTCCGGGCACGAATACGAAGAAATCTCGGAGAAAAAAGACTATATCAAGCGCCTGATCCGGCTCGAAGAAGAGCGGTTCGCGCAGACGGTGGGGCAGGGGATGGAACTGCTCAACGCCCATATCCGCGAGCTGCAGGGCATGGAGGAGCGCGTTTTGTCCGGGGACAAGGTGTTTTTCCTCTACGACACACTCGGCGTCAACCCCGAGCTGACGCGCGAAGTGCTGGAAGAGGCGGGCATCGCGATCGACGAGGACGGGTTCGCGGAGGAGCTGCGCAAGCAGCAGGAAAAATCCCGTGCCGGCATCAAGGTCACGGACGACGAAGCCTGGAAGAAGAACGAGGGCGTGTTTATAGGGTTGCCCGCCACTCCGTTCGACGGCTATGAGACTTTACAGGAAAAAATTTCTGTAAATCACATCTTCCAAGGCGGGCAGGCCACAGATCTGGCGCAGGAGGGAGACAAGGTGCAGGCCGTATTCGACCGCACGCCGTTCTACGCGGAAAGCGGCGGACAGGCGGCGGACATCGGCGAGCTCATCGGCGACGAGGCGTTCTGCGAGGTCCTGTCCGTGCAGAAGTCCGGCGGCGTCATCGTGCACGACGTGGTCGTGAACAGCGGCACGCTCCATGTGGGCGACAAGCTGACGGGCAAGGTGAACCCGATCGCGCGCAACCGCACCGCGCGCAACCATACGGCGACGCACCTGCTCCACAAGGCGCTGTTCTCCGTCCTGGGGCCGCACGTCAAGCAGGCGGGGTCCTCCGTCGACCCGGACGCGCTGCGCTTCGATTTCACGCATTACGAGGCCCTGACGCCGGATCAGCTCGGCGAGGTGGAAGCCATCGTGAACCGGGCGATCGACGAGTTTTACCCCGTCACGACGCAGATCACGACGGTGGAGGGCGCGAAGCAGCGCGGCGCGATGGCGCTGTTCGACGAAAAATACGGCGATTCCGTGCGCCTCGTCGAGGTCGGCGATTTTTCCGCCGAGCTGTGCGGCGGCACACATGTTCGCAATTCTGGCGAGATCGGCGGCTTCAAGATCGTGTCGGAGTCCTCGATCGGCAGCGGTGCGCGCCGCATCGAGGCGATCACGGGCACAAACCTCTTGGCGCCGCTCGCGCGCGCGGAGGGGCTGCTGGCGGACCTGTCGGAGATGTTCCGCGCCCACCCGGGCGCGCTCAAGGAGCGCATCGAGGGCATTTTGGCGGAACTGAAAGAAGCGCGCCAGATATTGGAATCCGCCAAGAAGGAGAGGGCAGGGGATCTTGCGTCCGAACTGCTCCAAGACGCTGAAACTATTGAAAATGCTGTGCTCGGGAAGGTAAGCCTCGTCCGTTTTCATGCGGACGACCTTGAAACGGACGCGCTGCGGAGCCTGTCGGACCGCTTGAAGGAGCTGCAGCCGAAGGGGCTCGTGCTCGCGCTCGTGTCCACGGCGGGCGGGAAGCTCACCGTGATCGCATCCGCTACGGACGACGTGGTGTCCAAGGGGCTCCATGCCGGGAAAATGGTCAAAGCGCTCGCGGCGGCTGCCGGGGGCGGGGGCGGGGGCAAGGCCGACATGGCGCAGGCGGGCGCGAAGGACCCCGCGAAGGCGCCGGAGGCGCTCGCCGCAGCCGAATCGTATGTGAAGGGGTTTACGGCATAGGGGATTTGCTGTTATACTCAAGACAACCCGCAAAATGCTGGCGGGGGAGGTATCGAGATGGATGATAACAGAAAGACACAAGTATTCACCGGTACGGGGGGTGAAGAGCAGAAGACCACTTTTGATATCCTGAAAGCGGTCTACAGTGCGCTCGACGAGAAGGGCTACAACGCGATCGACCAGATGGTCGGCTACATCCTGTCGGGTGACCCCTCCTACATCACGGGGCACAACAACGCGCGCAACCTGATCCGGCACATCGAGCGCGATGACCTCGTGGAAGAGCTATTGCGCAGATATCTTGGAAAATAAGAAAACCCTCGGCCTGGACGTCGGGGATGCCCGCATAGGCGTTGCGGTCAGCGATGCGCTCGGCCTCACGGCGCAAGGCCTTTTTGTCTTGGAATGCGTGGGCATCCGCAAGGATACGACGAAGATCCTCGATACTGTCATAGAGAATGGCTGTTCACGCGTCGTGATCGGGCTGCCCATCATGCTCGACGGGTCGGACAGCGAGCAGACGCGCAAGGTGAGGGCCTTCGCCGACGCCTTGTCGAACAAGCTGCGCAGCAACGGCTTGCCTGATGTGGAGGTCGCGTTCCACGACGAAAGGTTCTCCACGAAGATCGCGGAAGCGGCGATGATCGAGGGCGGCCTGAGGCGCGAAAAGCGCAAAGAGATCGTCGACCGGCAGGCCGCCGTGGTCATTTTGCAGGACTATTTGAATACCCATACTTAACTATTCCGAAAACATAGATTTTAGGAATAGTTTATAATACCTTGCAATATGCCCTTCAGGCAAATACCGGGACCCGCAGCACCATCCCCGGCTGGATCGAACCGGCCTCCACATCGTTGATCTGGCATATCTGCCGTACGATCTGCCTTGTGTCCCGCGTCCCGTCGTTGCGGGATTCCGCGATGCCCCAGATCGTGTCCCCGCTGTGCACGACCACGGCCTCCGTGACGGTCTTGGCCGCCGCGTCCGCCTTGTACGTCAAGGCGCTGTCCGCCCCATTCGCCCCGCTGGCATAGACGAATCCAGAAATTCCCACCATCATCGCAAACATCAGCGTGATCATGGGTATGCGCGAACGCTTCGCCATCCTGCGGTTCCTCTGGCTGGCGCGCATCCTGCGCCGCCGGCGGATTCTTCTCTGCACATCTTTCCGTTCCATCATTTCGCACCTCTGTTTCGCTAACACCTGTTCTCTGTTTGTGCTGCAAGAATACCAGAACCGGTGTTCCCGTGTCAAGCAAAATATTCGAACAATCGTTTATTTGTAATCGGGGCGTAATATAGAGGCGTATTATGATTCTTTGAAACGGCTGTGCACGTCCGCAAACAGCGAGAGCAGGCGTTTGCGCTTGACGAAGGCGAGGATGAGCAGCCCGGCGACGACGAAGCCGATGATCCACATCGCCAGGTAGTTCCCCTCCCGCAGGAAGGAGCCGAAGAGCAGGCTTGCGACCATGGCGGGGCTCCGGGCGACGAGGCTGACGCCGAGGAACGGCAGCATGCGTATCCGGGAGAGCCCTGCCGCGTACGGGAAGACGTCCTTCGGCAGGCCGGGCAGCAGGTAGACGACGAGGATGACGACGAACGCCTTCCGCGTGTTCATGAGCTCGATGAAGCGCGCGACGCGGTCCTCCCGGAAGATCATGCGGACGATGTCGGTGCCCAGGTGCCGCGCGAGGGTGAAGCTGACGGTCGTGCCGATGGCGGCCCCCGTGATCGAGAGCAGGTAGGCGAGCGGCCCGCCGAACACGTACCCGCCCGCGAACTGCACGATCTGGCCCGGGATGATGCCGATGATGACCTGCATGGCCTGCAGGCCGAGGTAGATGAGGATGTTCGTGTCCTCGTGGCTCGCGAGGAAGGCGTTCATGGCCTCGCGGCTCTTGAAGGCCTCCGAGAAGCCGTCGATGTGGAACCAGCAGTAGGCCGGTATCCCAACCAGGATCGCGAGCAACAGCGCGAATTTGAGGTATGTGGTCGTCCTATAGTTCATTTTTCCGCCAATTTGAATAACTGTTCGAGCGCCGACCGGATGCCGATTTTTGCGTGCTCGTAAGTCAGGCCGCCCTGGAAATACACGTTGTACGGCGGGCGGAGGGGCCCGTCGGCGGACAGCTCGATCGAGGAGCCCGTCACGAAGGCGCCGGACGCCATGATGACCGGGTCCCGGTACCCCGGCATGTCCCAGGGCACGGGCTTCACGAAGGCGTCTACGGGCGAGGCGGCCATGATGCCCTCGCAGAAGGCGCAGAGCTTTTCCGGCGTCCCGAGCTCGATGGCCTGGACGATGTCGCTGCGCGGGTCTTCCGGCTTCGGGAATACGCGGTAGCCGAGCGTTTCGAAGACCTTGGCGCACAGGATCGCGCCCTTCACGGCGTCCTTCACGACGCGCGGCGCGAGGAAGAGCCCCTGCAGCACGGTGCGTGTCTGGCCGAACGTCAGCCCGCATTCGCTGCCGATGCCCGGACAGGTCAACCGGAACGATATTTTGTCAACCAAATCCCTTTTCCCGGCGATGTAGCCCCCGGAAAGCGCGAGGCCGCCGCCCGGGTTTTTGATGAGCGAGCCGGCCATGATGTCCACGGCGCCGCCCTGGCCGTCGTCCGCGGTGGGTTCTTTTGTATCAAGGAATTCGCCGTAGCAATTGTCGCACATCAGGATGACGTCGGGGCGCTTTGCGCGCACGAAACGCGCCCATTCCCGTATTTTGGGGGGCGTGATGGCGGGGCGGTCGGAATAGCCCGTCGCGCGCTGGATGGCCGCCATCTTCACGGCGGGGTCTTGCAGGGCTTCCGTGATGGCGTCCCAGTCGAAACCGCCCTCCCCCGTCAGGTCCGCCTGCAAATACCCGATCCCGAAGTCCGCAAGCGACCCCTCGTCAGGGCCATCATTCCGTGCTAGGCCACCACTGCCTTCATTCCGGGCTTGACCCGGAATCCAGGCACCATCATCCGCGAAGGTTCCCGGATCCACGACACGGCGCAGCGTGTCGTACGGCGCGCCCGTGCAATACAAAAGCTTGTCCCCGGGCCGCAAAAGCCCGTAGAAACACAGCGAAATCGCGTGCGTGCCGTTCACGATCTGCGTCCGCACGAGCGCCGCCTCCGCGCCGAACACATCCGCGAAAATCCGTTCGCAGACCGCCCTCCCCGCGTCGTCGTAGCCATAGCCCGTGGCCCACCCGAAATGCGCGTCGGACAGCCGGTTCCCCCGGAACGCGTCCAGCACCCGCAGGGTATTCGCCTCGCAAACAGCGTCCATCGGCGCAAAAAGCCCGGAAACAGCGCGCTCGCAGTCACCCAGCAAGCCAGTTATTCGATCCTCAAAACTCACCGTCAACGCTCATCTTCCCCATAAACAAACAGCACCAATCCAACAAAAAAATTCTCAATTCTCAATTCAAAATTCAATCAAGATCCCACTCCAAATCCCGGATCAATTCCCTTTTTGCGCCCTTCCGGTGCGCCGCGTACAGCTGCGTCGTCGTGATGTTGTCGTGGTTCAACAGCTCCTGCACGTCGTAGATCGAGTTGCCGCGCTCGATGAGGGAGGTCGCGGTCGTCGCGCGCAGCTTGTGCGGGCTGTAGCCGGCGTCGCGGCCCGTGCCGAGCGCGATCGACGTGTATTTCTTCACCATTTCGCGGATCTGGCGCTCCGTCATGCGGCGCCCCTGCAGCGAGAGGAAGAGCGCGTCGCCGTCGGGGCCGTCCGGGTCAGCGGGCGCCCCGCGCTCGCCCTCGATATAGGCGGACAGCGCGCGCGTGACCGATTCGTTGAGCGGCATGATGGCCTCCTTGCCGCGCTTGCGGAAGATCTTGAACTCGCCGCGCCCGAAGTGGAAGCTCGACAGGTTGAGCTGGTGCAGCTCGGACAGGCGCAGGCCGTAGGTCACGAACAGCAGCAGCATGGCGCGGTCGCGGCGCTTCGTCTTCTCCCAAAACTTCTTTTCCTTTTTCGTCAGGCCCTCGCCCGTCGCCACGGCGTCGAGCATCACCATGACCTCATTATCGTCAAGGTGCTTGATCTCCTTGTCGCCCGCGTGCGGCAGGCGGATCGGGTCGAAGCCGTCCGTGATGTTCTTCGGCACGTAGCCGTCGCGGTAGAGGTATTTGAACAGCACCGACACCGAGCTGCGCTTCCGCGCGAGCGAGCGGTTGTCGTTGTGGTAGACGGTCGTGACGCCGTCCTCGTTTTCGACCTTGTATTTGCGGCAGTAGTCGAGGAAGATGTTGACGTCGACCGACTGCACGGACGCGAGCTCGTCCGCCTTGATCGCGCGCTGGGTTTCCGCCCGCGTGAGGTCGGTCTCGCGGATGAGCCAGCCGAGGAAAAACTTCACGTCGCGCAGGTAGGCGAGCCGGGAGAGCGGCAGCAGATGGCCTTTCAGGTACAGGAAATAGCCGCGCAGGAACGACGGCAGCTCGCGTTCGATCTCCGCGCACTGCTCCTCGATGAGCGTCTCTTTGAGCACGATGTTGTCGGGCTTGCCGCTCTTGTTGTGGATGTGTATTTCCCGTGCGTTCATTCTAGATGATAGTTTACCACAACCCGGTGCGGCGCTTCGTCAAATCGTATACTCGGGCTCCGTGGGCCCCGCGGGGCGCCGGCTCGTGTTGAAGACGATGACGGACTCGCGCTTGGCCGGCGGCACCTGCCGGTAAAGCGCGTAGCCGTCCGTGCGCACAAACTGCGCGAGCGGCACCAGGCGGTTGGCTTTGCAGGGCTGGTCGCCGATCCACAGGACGCCCTCCGCGCCTTCCGTGCCCTCTTTCTCCGCGTAGTATGGGTCCCACGCGTAGACGCCCTCGCCGTCGATGCCCGTCAGCAGGATGTAGTGCTCGTCCTCCTCATGCATCACGCGCGCGATCACGACGCCGCCCTCCTGCAGCGCGAGGCTCGCGCGGCTCCCGCGCCGCACCGGGGCCTCCGCGCCGGTCACGTATTCCGCACTGACCGGGAAGCCCGTCGAACGCGCGTACTCGTTGAGCCAGCCGCTGACGAACATCATCGCGAGCATAGACGTGCCGCCGCGCCCGTGCTGCCCGAAGGCGCCGAGCCCGTCGGTCGCGTAGATCGTCACAAATTTCAGCAGGTCCGGCGGGATCTCCCCCCGTCGGAACAGGAACGTCAGCGCGTTCAGCAGCGTCGTCGGCCCGCAGTCGTATTCCGTCCTCTGGTAAGCAAGCGGATTGTCCATAGAGGATAATATACCACATGTGGCCCAGCTGTACTAATTTTCTATTGGGGTGACAAAGGGGTTGTAGTAACGCGCTTTGTTTTTCTCGCCCTTGCAGCGGATGGCGTTCACTGGGCAGGTGTTCGTGCAGGCGAGGCAGCACCAGCAGGCGCCGCCGAAGACCGGCCTGGGGCCCGTGCCGCCTTCCGTGCCGAAGCGGATGTTCCCGGCGGGGCAGGCCTGTGCGCAGAGGCCGCATCCCGTGCAATGCGCCTCGACGCGGAAAATGCGCTTGTCGAAATCAAGCGCCTCGCGCGCCGCCCTTTTTTTGGAATAATAAAGGAACGGCCGCGTGATGGTTGCGTGCGTGCCGCCCTTCCGCCTGGCCGCGACGCGCGACGCGACGCGGTCGGCCTTCGCTTGGATTTTGTCCGCCGTGAAGCGGCGGTTCATGCGTTCGAGGTCGTACCACGGCGCGAAATTGTCCGGCATCCTGCAGCCCGCGAGCAGGGAGAGGCGGATGCCCCGCTCCCGCGCGATCTCCAGCAGGTGGTCGTGCGCCGTCAGAGCGATCCCGCCGTAGTTTAGGACCGCGAAAATGTAGGAGCTCTCGATGCGCACGCGCCGCAGGAATTGTATGGCGGGAGCCGGCACGCAGAGCCAGTAGACGGGGAAGACGAGGCCGACCGCGTCGCCCGAAAGGACGATGTCCGATGTGCCGGCGCCGCCCTGCCCTCTCAAAGCCTCCGCGATGGAAAGCGCCTCGCCGCCGCCCGCCGCGGCGCAGATCCGCTCCGCGATGTACCGGCTGTTGCCCGTGCCCGTGAAATAATATACTTTCATGATGACGCTCCTTCCGTGCTTCGTGAAACAAATGAACACATGTATTGATTTTGACAGTTGTTGATTTCTTCTATCTAAAATGGTATGGTATTTTCCATCGGAAATCAATGGTCAATGTGCGCGGGAATGTCCGCAAATGAACAGACGGGGGCGATGTGTCTATGGAAAAACAGGAAAAATGCGAGAACCGGAAGGTCCGCTATACGAAGGCCGCGCTGCGGGAGGCGTTCATCGGGCTGCTCAAGCAGCGGCCCTGGGAGAAGATCACGGTGACGGAGATCTGCGCGGCGGCGGATGTGAGCCGCGGCACGTTCTATCTGCATTTCAAGGACCCGCGCGACCTGCTCGACCACATCGAAGACGGGATGCTCGCCACGCTCGAAAAGTCCATGCGGGCGCGGGCCGAGGTGACGGACGAGAACGCGGCGGGCGTCTGGTCGGGCATCCTGGCCGACATCTACGAGGGCCGGGAGCTCGCGGGCATCTTCTTCGCCGACCCGGGCAGCTCGTTCATCCGCAAATGCCTCGCGCTGAACCGGGGCTACTCGGGCGTGTTCTGCGCCGAAAAATACCCGGGGCGCAGCGCGGCGGAGATGGAGTATATCCGCACGTTCCACGAGGCCGGCAGCGCGAGCCTCGTCGCCGCCTGGGTGCGCGGGGGCTTCCGGGAGCCGATCCCGGAGGTCGCGGCGCTGCTGGCCGAGCTCAACACCTGATCAGAGCACCTCGCCGGCGACCGACAGGGTGACCACCTCGAGGGGGATGTCCTTCCCCGCCTTTTCGAGCGCGGCGGCCACGGCGCGGTCGATGGCGCAGCACGGCACTTCCATGCGCACGACGGTCACGGAGCGGATGCCGCTGCCGGCAAAGACGTCGGCGAGCTTCTCCGAATAATCCACCTCGTCGAGCTTCGGGCAGCCGACGAGCAGCGCCTTGCCTTTCAGGAACGACTCGTGGAAGCCGCCACAGGCGAAGGCCGTGCAGTCGGCCGCGATGAGCAGGTCGGCGCCCTTGAGGAAGGGGGCCGAGGCGGGCACGAGCTTGATCTGCACGGGCCACTGGCGCAGCGCGCTGGGGGCGGGGGCTCCCGGCGCCGCGGCGCCGGCGGGGCCGCCTGCGATGGTCCTGACCGAGCTGCCGGGGCAACCGCAAGGCAGCGCGCTGGCGGCGGCGTTGGCCGCAACGGCCGCCTCGTCATAGGCCGCCGCCTCCCGCTCCACGAACGTGATCGCGCCCGTGGGGCAGACCGGAAGGCAGTTGCCGAGCCCGTCGCAGTAGTCGTCGCGCAGCAGCTTCGCCTTGCCGTCCACGATGCCGATCGCGCCTTCGTGGCAGGCACTGGCGCAGAGCCCGCATCCGTCGCATTTCGACGCGTCTATCTCGATGATCTTGCGTATCATTTCGTCACCTCACAGTTCTTGTTATTGCGAAAAAGCTGTTTTCCATATGTGCATCGTACAGCGAAATATGCAACGCGTCTGTGTGATTTCAAACGGAATAGAAAAATTATTTCAGTCGATAGACGCGAGGAACGCCAGCAGCTCCTTCGCGAGCCGCCGCCTTTGGTTGGGCAGCGCGGAGTGCGAGACGCCGTTGAACCCCTCCCCGCCGACACGCACGACGCGGGCGCACCGCCCGATGCGCTCCTTCATGTAGTCCGCCGCCTCGGGCACGAAGAGCGTGCCCGGCACGGCGCAGACGAGCAGCGTGGGGACATCCGCTTCGGCGATTTCAGCGAGCAGCGGCCGGTAGTCCGCGTCCTCGAACGCCTCCCACAGCACCTTCAAATGCTCGCGGTTCGACGGCGAGTTTTCGCAGACGTATTTCGAGGCCGTGCGCGCCCAGAGCGGCGGGTGCTCCCTGTAGCCGCGCCTCGGCTGCATCTTGATGCTGTGGTAGATGAAGTTTGCGAGGAAGGCGTAGAAGGTCCCCTCCTCGGCGATCCACCCCAGGTCGCGGCGCAGCTGGGCGCTGCCGTAAGCCCCGCGCATCACGCCCATATGCCATTCCCCGTCGGAGAGCGCCTTCGGCGACCAGTCGAGCAGCGCGAGCGCCCGTATGCGCGGGAAGCCGAATTCCTGGAGGTAGTTCATACACAGATAGGCACCGAGCGAATAACCGCACAGCACGCAGCCGCCCTGCCCTGCCCCGTCCTTCTCCCGGACGCCGACGTGCGTGAGCAGCGCGTCCAGATCCTCGGCAAACTGCCGCGTCGTGAAGGTGTAGCCATCCGCGCGCGATTTCCCGTGCCCGCGGATCTCGGCCGTGACGCACAGCCGTCCCGTTTCCCGGGCGACGCGGTCCGCGACCCTCGCAAATTTCCAGCGCGTCTCGAAGATGCCGTGCACGATGACGACCGGGGGGGCCGCATTCCCGCCGCCGCGCGCCGTGAAGAATATCTCCGCCCCGTCCGTTGAAATGAAACTGCCTTCTTGTACCGGAATTTTCATAGGCTTATTGTATCAGATGCGGACGATTTCCGCGCCCTCGTAGCGTCGGAACCATGTCTCCTGCCGTTTCGCGAGGTGGTGCGTGGCGTATTTGATGCGGGTGACGGCCTCGCCCTGCGTGCATTCGCCGCCGAGGTACGCCGCGATTTCTTTGTAACCGATGCCCTGCATGGCGGTCGTGCCGCGGCCGACGCCGTCCGCGAGCAGGCCTCTGACTTCGCCAACAAGGCCGTTGGCTATGAACGCGTCCACGCGCGCGTCGATGCGGCGGTAGAGCGCCTCCCGGTCCGGGGCCAGCCGGATGATCCGGGGGGTGAACTGCCTCGTGAGGACGAAGGAGCCGGAGAAAGGCCTCAGCTCCGGGGCGGCGTCCAGCCGGTCGAGCGCACGGCGGATGCGCTTCACATTGTTGGGGTGGATGCCCCAGGCGGCAAGGGGGTCGCGCCGGACTAGCTCCGCGTAGAGTTCGTCCGAAGTGGAAGCCGGATGCTGTCGCATCCGCCTTTGAGCAGTAATATCCTCCCCGAGCCCCATGTCAAAAATCAGTGCGTTCACGTACAGCCCGCTCCCCCCGCAGACCACCGGCACCTTCCCGCGCGCGAAGATATCGTCGATGCACCGCCGCGCCGCCGCTGCGAACTGCGCCACCGAATAGTCCTCGTGCGGGTCCGCCACGTCAATCATATGGTGCGGCACCCCGCGCATCTCCTCCGCGGACGGTTTCGCCGTGCCCTTGTCAAGGCCGACGTACACCTGCATGCTGTCCGCCGAGACGACCTCGCCGCCGCAGGACAGCGCCAGCGCCACGGCATAGTCCGTCTTCCCGGCCGCCGTAGGCCCGACGACCACAATGGCCTCACGATGTTCGGCGCTTTCCGCCATCAAACAGTTTCTACTCCTTTCAGCCCGCACGCAGTCATAATATTATTTTATCACAGGCCGCTTGAAATCCCGGCTGCGGAGGATTAGAATGTCTGCATTGCCGGAGGTCAGGGATGAAAAATACTATTGTCGTTCCGTGCTTGCCCCATACTGATGTCATTCCGGGCTTGACCCGGAATCCATGCTCCAATCCATCGGCGGATGCGCAGCATCCGGCAACCTTTTTCCGAAATTCTTAAGAATGTCTTAATTTTCGAAATTTCGCTTGCAATTGCGTTTTTGGAAGATTATTATCACTCCATTGCCGGGAGGATAAAGAGATGGAGAATTCAACAGATCAATTGAAGGGGCGTCGTCCGCGGATTCGCTTTATAATCATTTGCTGCGCCATTGCAGGAGTGATTCTGTTTGTTGCAATTCATTTATATTTCGGAATAACGAAACCCTGGTTGCAAATGGGCGACTGGTATTACGAAAGCTACCCGGGGGAGGTCATGATGCATCGAGATCGTGAGGAAATGCATAGGGTATCGGACGGGTATTTCCAGCTCGGCGACGATCTTCGCAAGGATCCGGCAAACGATTATGGTTATTGGCTCCAGAGCTACGGCACCTATCCGTCGATAGATGGATCAACGGTCTGTGAACCCATGGCAAAGTATTTTGATTATTATTTTTTAGGCGCGTTTTTGGGACTGGACGGGAGTGAAGAAATGTTTCTAAACTATGCGCTGGTCAGCAACAATTTTTCAAGAACCCATGGTGCTTATGTCAACTTGATTCAAAAAAACGCAAAGCGCGCAATGTATGGACGCGAACTATATGACGGTGAGCATGTCCCCGTGTATTTGTCTGAGGATCATCCGGTTGATCTATTTCTCGGGACGGCACCGTCGGCGGATGAATTCGCGCTGGCCGAATCCGAAGGCGTGACGCTCGTGCAGGAACCGGTCTGCTGGGACGCATTCGTCTTCATCGTCAACGCGCGCAACCCCGTCGACAATCTGTCCCTGGATCAGATAAGGGATATTTATTCCGGGGAAATCACGAGTTGGAAAGATGTCGGCGGACGGTGGAAGGCGATCACGCCGTACCAGCGCAACGCAAACTCCGGCAGCCAGACGGCGATGGAATCCATGGTGATGCAAGGGGAGCCGCTGATGCCGCCGATCATGGGCGAGGTTCGCACGATGGATGGGCTGGTAGAAGCCGTCGCTGACTTCGACAACGGCACCGGAAGCATCGGGTATACCTTCCTGTACTATGTGGACGAGATGTACAAAGACGAAAACATCAAGCTCCTGTCCATCGACGGGGTCGCGCCGACCGAGGAGAACATCCGCTCCGGGGCGTACCCGCTGGCCGTCAACTACTATGCCGTCTACCGCGAGGAGGACGAGGACGGCACGGCGGGCAAATTCACGGAATGGATCCTGTCCGAAGAGGGCCAGATGGTGGTGGAGCAGGCGGGATATATACCCATGGATTCCGGGGCGCGCCCGGAATGACAACACTATTGTCATCCAATACAGCAATTCTCCCGATTCGTGGCCAAAAAACGCCGGGATGTGCATCTAATGAGCTGCATTTCCCCGGAAAACGGCGTGTACGTGATACGGGTTTTCGCTCCATGACAAAAATCGCGCCTTGCGCCTTGGAAGTCTGCACATCCCGGCGTTTTTTGGCCACAGGAGGTCGTTTTTGCTGCATGGGGACAAGCCGTGGGCGTTTTTCCGGCGCGCCCTCCCCTGCCCCGCTTGCGATGGCGGCCACATTCGGATAGAATTGGTGCTATGGATACAACGGGTGACGTGGTTCAAAACAATCTGCTGGCGTGCGTGAGCGGGCTCATTGAGGCGGCGATCATCGTCGCGGTCGGGTTCTTCCTGCTCAAGTGCATCCCGTATGCGCTGGAGAAGCAGCCGCGCGCGGAGCGCGTCCGCGAGTGGATCATCGGGGCGCGCAAGCCGCTGATGGCGCTGACCGTCATACTCGCGGTCGGCACGTGGGCGCTGACGACGATGGAGCTATGGGACGGCGGCGGGCCGCGCTGGCTGGAACGTTTCATCGCGCAAGCGCCGGACGCCGGGGACAAGCTCCTGCGCATCGCCACGATCATCCTCGTGGGCCTCGCGGTGATCTTTGCAAACAAGCGCAGCAGCTTCTTCACGGATTCGCAGCGGCGCGATGGCGTGAGCCTCGCGATGATCCGCTTCGCGTCCGCCCTGCTCACGCTCATCGTGATCGCGATCGTGTTCGTGATGATCGTCACGGAGCTCGGCTACAACATCAGCGCCCTCGTCGCGGGTCTCGGCCTCGGCGGGCTGACCGTCGCGCTGGCGGCGAAGGATTCGGCCTCGAACCTGTTCGGCGGCGCGGTCATCGTGGCGGAGCGCCCCTTCGAGATCGGCGACTGGATTTCCATCGCCGGCACGCCCCCGGTCGAGGGCTCCGTCGAGGACATCACGATGCGCAGCACGATCATCCGCACGGCTTCCGGCGCCAAGACCGTAGTGCCCAACGCGACGCTTGCGAGCTCGATCATCACCAACTGGACGGGCGGCATGAAGCGACGCCGCGTGGAGATGGAGCTCGACCTCGAATACGGGTCGCAGGCGGCGGACATCGAGCGCTTCCTCGCGGATGTGCGCGCCATGCTTGAATCCGACGAGGAGGTCGACAAGAAAGACGCCGATGTGCGTTTCTACGATCTCGCGGCATACAGCCTCAAGGTGAAATTGATTTATTATTCGAAGAAGCCGAAGTACGCCGACTATCTGCGCGTGCGCGAGCGCGTCAATTTCCGCCTCGTGGAGCTGGCGGCGCAAAACCATCTGAGCTTCGCGTTCCCGACGTATACGATAGAGCAGTAGAGGAAGCCGGATGCTGCCGCATCCGCCTCTTGATTGGAGCATGGATTCCGGGTCAAGCCCGGAATGACACCAGTGGCGGGTCAAGCCCGGAATGACACCAGTGGCGGGTCAAGCCCGGAATGACAGCGGTGGTGCCCTACCGCAGCGGTGCGCAGCCGGTCAGCGCTTGGATTTCCTGCGGCGACCAGTATCTGTTCGGCGATACGACTTGACGCTCCTCTTCTTTTACAAAGATGACGCGCGGCAAATCCGTGTTGTCGACGACCTTGATCCGGTCACAGAGTTCGATCAGCCTCGGCAGGTTTCGGAGCGATTTTGCGTACCGCTCGCGCGTCTTTCCGGGCGGAACCGCATGACCGCCTGACAGGACGCGGCATTTGATGCGCTGCACGTTCAGCTCCGGGTCGACCGTGAGGATGAAATAGCCGTCAATAAAATAGCCGACACCCCTTGCACGCGCGATCAGATCCAGATTGCGGCTTGTGGAGAGCACGGTTTCAAAGGCAAAGTCAAGCTTCTCCCGCAAGCAGTGTTCACGGATCTTTTCCGCTTCCTGCGCCGCTTTCAGATCGGAGCACCCGGATCTTTGCATGATATCATCGGCATTGATATACAGCCCGCGCACTACGACTCTCTGCGTGATCGTACTCTTGCCGGAGCCGTTCGGGCCCGCGAATACCGTCAGAACAGGCTGTTCAGTCTTCAGGGGCATATTCTCTGCGCCCGTCTGCGTATTCCAGATACGGCTGTTTCTTTTCGTCGTCGTAGCGCGCCACAGGGCTTGCCTCGTACTGCATCCGTTGAATGCTGTCGCGCGCCGCGAGCGCCGCCGCCTGCTCGAACGCGTAGGCATCTTTGCCGATCTCCTCTTCGCGGTTGAGCGTGAGCGCGAACGGGATCGCCTGCTCCGCCGCAACCTTCGCGAGGTAGATCGCCACGCCGCTGCTCATGGTCAGCCCGATTTTACGAAATACGCGGTCGGCCTGCGCTTTTGTCTCCGCGTCCACGCGGATGCTGAGTCTGGCCTCACTCATGGATCTCGCCTCCTTTGTACGCCCAGTGTACACCAAATTGCCCCCAACGTCAATCCAGTGTCGTCAAAATCCCTACCGCAGCGGCACGTAGCCGGGCTGGGCGACGCATTGCTGGCCTTCGTCCGACAGGATCCACTCCAGGAATTTGCCGCCGGTAGCGTCTACATCCTCGGCGCGGATTACGCCGTAGTAGGTGTGCGACAGCGGGTAGGCACCCGAGCGGATGTTCTCCTCTGTAGGCGCGACGCCGTCGACCGCCAGGAGTTTGTAGTTTTCAAACGGCGACTACTCGTCATCGAATGGGTACAACCTGTCCAAATAGCTGTAATACGTATACCCGATGCTGTACTTCCCGTTGTCGTAGTCGGCCGCCATCTGCTCTTTGGTGATCCTAAAGCGATATTGCGGAGGCTCCATCATGGATACCCCTTTCATGACGCGTTCCTCCATCGCCTGCTGGCTTATTGACCGGAATGTACTGCGTTGAAATGCCTTGATTTTGTGCCTTGCCCCGCCGACCTCATGCCAACTCACGATCTCCCCGGCATATATCCCGCGGAGTTCCCTGGTCGTCAACCCGGACACCGGGTTCTCCGCATTCACAAGGAAGACCAGCGCGTCATGCGCCACTGGTTCCTCGATCACCGGCGCAAAAACTTGTTTTTCAACAATTGCGCGCATGTCACCCGTCAGCTCCGGTCCCAGATACAAATCCGGAATTGCATCCGATAGATTTCGATTCCCGGTTCTATAGGTGCTTGTTTTTGAAAGGAATAGCAAAAACCCCTCATCCCCGTCCCCCTCATAATGCGGAAAACCATACAGGTTCATCGTTTGCATTCTGAAATCCGTATCATGCCGCCCATACCGTTTCCAGGCCTGGTACTCGCCCCCATATTCATCCCTGTTCATGAAGTCAAACGCATACGGCGGCGAAAGATGCTGGAACGCAAACGCGTGCGCCAGGGCAAAGCACTCCTCCGATTCCACGATGAAGGGGAAACTTTCAAACGGAGTGCCGAACGCTGCATCGTCCACGATATCAACATAAGCATCCTCATCCGGGAAAAACCAGTCTTCACGTTGCCACTCCGCGTCGTTACGCCACCCGTCGCTGGACGGCCGCAACGCTTCCGGCCATGAATCTCTGATTCTCCATTCTATCTTCTCGTGATTGAACAGCAGAGTAAGCGCCACGATGACGATCAAAAAGACAACACCCCGGGAGCCCTCAGAACTGTGCTCATATCTTTCCCGCAAATACAATAATAGTGTTCGGAAGACGCCCGCGAACGTCCGCAATGGCCTCAAAACATGCGACAAAACCCCCGGCAACAGGTCACGCATCGGTATTCACTCTCCTTCAATTACAAAAACAGTTTCTGCTGTTAGAATAACATATTCACGCGCGCTTGAACAGCCGCTCGATGTCCTGCTTCGTCAGCTTCAGGAAGACGGGCCGGCCGTGCGGGCAGGTGTAGGGGTTCTCGCAGGCCTCCAGGTCCGCGAGCAGCCCTGCGATCTCCGGCTCCGTCAGCTGCGCGTTCGCCTTCACGCTGGACTTGCAGGCGCGCAGGATTAGGCGTTCGAGCACCGCCGCGCTATCCGCCATCCCGGGCTTTTTCACCGAATAACGATCCGTTTCGTCGAGCAGCTCGACGAGGAAAGCCGCCGCCTCCTCGTGCCGGAGGAAGGCGGGGAAGGTGCGCGCGGCGTACGTATCGTCCCCGAACTCCTCGATTTCGTAGCCAAGCCGCGCGAGCTGCGGGATCAGGGCCCCAAAATCCGCCAATCCCTGCGCGGGCACCGTGAAGAGGTGCGGCGTGAGCAGCTGCTGCTTCGGCGGCGCGGCAGCACGCGCGCCCCGCAGGAATTTCTCGTAGTTGACGCGCTCGTGCGCCGCGTGTTGGTCGATGATGTAGAAGCTCTCTCCGCCTGCGGCGAGCAGATAGGTCGCAAACAGCTGCGCGAGCACCTGCAAGCGGTCGATTGCAAGCGCGGGCGGCGCATCCGGGCCGCACGCAAAGCCGCCGAAGCCGGAATCCGCCGGGTATCCCGCGCCGTCCGCATAGGCAAAGACGTCCTCCCGCGCGACGCCGGGCAGCGGATCCCCCGCCGCGCCTTCCGGCACGGCATCCGGGAAGGCGGCATAGTCCCCGCGCGATATGCTTGACAATAACTCTTTTACGTCAACCTCATGGATGATACCGCCGTTATCCTCTTGCATATCCGGCTCTGTGGCAATCGGATCCTTCGCCGCCGCAGCGCCCTGCCCCCCATCCCGCTTCAGCGCAAACGTCCCGTCCTGCGCCCTGCGCCCGGGCATCCGGAGCCTGGGGATGCTGCGCTCCGAGACGAGGGTCTCCCGCACCGCCCCCTCCACGAAATCCGCCACGCCCCCCGCGTCATGGAAGGCGATCTCGCTCTTCGCGGGGTGGATGTTCACATCGACCCTACCCGGGTCCACGTCGAGGAACAAAAACGTCACCGGGAAGCGCCCGGGCTCTGCAAACTCCTTGTAGGCGCGGTCGATCGCGCTGTCCACCGCCGCGCTGCGCACCGACCGCCCGTTTACAAACAAAACCTGGCCGCGCCGCGTCTTGCGCAGCCCCGTCGGGTCGGAGATGAACCCTGTCAACGTCAAATCGCCCCCGGAGGCCGACACCGGCACGAGCGCCGCCGCCACACCCGTCCCATACACGGTCGTGATCGCCGCAAACCGGTCCCCTGCCCCGCGCGTCGCGAACAGCACCGCGCCGTTGGACACAAGCCGGAAGGCGATGTCCACGTAGCAGACCGCCATGCGCGAGCAGAAATCCACGATCTTCGCCGCTTCGCCGCGCGGGGAATTGAGCTGCGCCAGCCGCGCCGGTATGTTGAAAAACAGCGATTCCACCGTGACGGACGTGCCCCGTTCCGCCCCGACAGGCACAGCACCTTCCGCCTCGCCGCCCTGCACGGAAACGCGCGCGCCGGCGGCCGACTCCGCCGCCCGCGTCACCATCGTCACCTTCGAGACCGCCGCGATCGAGGCCAGCGCCTCCCCGCGGAACCCGAGCGTGCCGATGCGGGACAGGTCGTCCGCCGCCTCGATCTTGCTCGTCGCGTGCGCCGCGAACGCCAGCGGCAAATCGGCCTCCGCGATCCCCGTGCCGTTGTCCGACACGCGGATCCTGGCGATGCCGCCCTCCTCGATCTCGACGACGACGCGATCCGCGCCTGCGTCGATGGCGTTCTCGACGAGCTCCTTCACCACCGAGAGCGGCGACGTCACCACTTCGCCGGCAGCAATCAGATCGTAGACCTGGCGCGGCAGCTGCCGGATCCTGTTCGGCATATTATTCATCTACATCCTCCACCATCTGCTTCAGCCGCTCCACGAGCGCGATCGCCGCCGCGGGCGTCAGGCCCATCACATCCACGCCCGCAAGTGCCTCCCGCACCTCCGAAAACCGGCCCGGGGCAGGAGTTTCCGGCGAAACCGCGCTACCTGCGCCTCCTGCCGCCGGCTCAAACAGCGAAATCTGCCGTTCCGCCGCCCACGGCGCGGCGATGCGCACGTCCTTGGCGTCCTCCTCGAGTGCCGCGAGCTTCTCCCGCGCGTCGTCCAGCAGCGCCGCCGGCAGCCCCGCCATCTCCGCCACGTGGATGCCGTAGGAGCGGCTGCTCGCGCCCGCCGCCACCTTGTGCAGGTATACGACGTCGCCGCCGCGCTCGTCCACCTGCGTGGACAGGTTTTTCAGCCCCGGCAGCACGCCTTCGAGCGCCGTCAGCTCGTGGTAATGCGTCGCGAACATGCACCGCGCCCGCCGCCCGTCCGCGCACAGCCAGTCGAGCGCCGCCCACGCGATCGCGAGGCCATCGTACGTGCTCGTGCCGCGCCCGATTTCATCCAGAATAATGAAACTCCGCGCCGTATACTCGCGCAAAATCGTGGAGAGCTCGTTCATCTCGACCAAAAACGTCGATTGCTCGCGCGCGAGGTTGTCCGACGCCCCGATGCGCGTGAAAATCCGGTCGCACACCCCGACTGCCGCCTCGTCCGCCGGCACGAACGAGCCCATCTGCGCCATCAGCACGATGAGCGCCGTCTGCCGCATATACGTCGATTTGCCTGCCATATTCGGCCCCGTGATGAGCAGCGCCTGCTCGTCCGCAAGGTTCATCGACACGTCGTTTTTCACGAAGGAGCCCGCCCCGCGCGTGCCCTCCAGCATCCGCTCGATCACCGGATGCCGGCCGCCGACGATGAACAGCCGCTCCGAATCCTCGATGCGCGGCCGCGCATAGCCGTGTTCCTGCGCCGCTTCAGCCAGGGAGCAGAGCGCGTCCAGGCGCGCGAGCGCCGCCGCCGTCCGGCGCACCCGCTCCATCCGCGCCTGCGCCGCAGCCAAAAGCTCCTGGAACAGCTCGTATTCTAACGCCCCCGCCTGCGCCCCCGCCGAGAGCACCGCCGTCTCGATCTTTTGCAGCTCCGGCGTGACGAAGCGCTCCGCGTTCGCCAGTGTCTGCCGCCGGACGAAATCGTCGGGCACGAGGGAGAGGTTCGCCGCCGTGACCTCGATAAAATACCCCTGCACGCGGTTGTAGCGCACTTTCAGGCTCTTGATGCCGGTCCGCTCGCGCTCGCGCTCCTCGAGTTCCGCAAGCCACTGCCGCCCGCCCGTGACGCCCTTTTTCAAATCATCGAGCGCAGCCGAATAACCGTCCCGGAACAGCCCCCCCTCGCGCGTCGAGAGCGGCTGCTCCTCGAGCAGCGCCCGGTCGAGGAGGTCGCACAGCTCCGTCTCGTCGTCCATCTCCGAGGCGATCCCCGCCAGCAGCGGCGCCTCCCCCCGCGCCCCTTCGAGGCATCCGGCGAGCTCCGGCACGGCCGAAAGGCTCTGCCGCAGCGCCAGGAGGTCGCGCCCGTTTGCCGTCCCGAGCGCCACGCGCCCCATGAGCCGCTCGATGTCGTAGACCTGCCGCAGCGCGTCGCGGATGTTGTTGCGCTCAAACGCCGCCGAAAGCAGCCAGTCCACCGCGTCGAGCCGCGCGTCGATCGCGTCCTTGTGGATGAGCGGCGCGCGCATCCACGCCTTGAGCAGCCGCGCGCCCATCGCCGTGCGCGTGCGGTCGAGCACCCACAGAAGCGAGCCCTTCACGCCGCCGCCATCCATCGTCTCCGTGAGCTCGAGGTTGCGCAGCGCCGTGCGGTCGAGCAGCATATGGTCCGCGATGCGCCGCACCTGCAGCGCTTCCGCCGATAGCGCGGGCATGCCGCCCTTCAGGGCGTACCGCGCGTACGCTGAAATCGCCGCCATGGCCCTTTCGGCAAGCCCCCCTGCGCCGTCCGCGCCCTCGCCGCCGCCCGCTGCCGCGTCAAACTCCCGTGCCGGGCGCAGGCTCACAAACGCCCCGGTCTCCCGCGACACGAGCTCCGGCGTCAAGAAGGAGTCCACATCAGGCAAGAGGATCTCGGAGGGCGACAGCCGCGCCAGCTCCGAAAACAGCGCCCGCGCGAGCGCAGATGGCCCCTCCGCCGAAAGCTCCGCCGCCGCAGCCTCCCCCGTCGAAAGGTCCGCCCAGGCCAGACCCGCAAAGGACGCCGCCCCGGTTGGCACGCCGCCCGCCGCGCTTGCCGCGTCCACCCAGACCGCCGCCAGCCAGTTGCTCCGCCCCGCGTCCAGCATCAGCTCGCTCGTCGCCGTCCCCGGCGTCAGCACGCGCGTCACGTCGCGCCGCACGATGCCCTTCGCC
The DNA here is from genome assembly GCA_031272365.1 of Eubacteriales Family XIII. Incertae Sedis bacterium. Lineage (GTDB taxonomy): Bacteria > Bacillota > Clostridia > Peptostreptococcales > Anaerovoracaceae > WRFF01. The sequence continues at coordinate 3,076 of JAISTX010000009.1, read as the reverse complement.
GCCGCCGGGTCCTCGACCTGGTCGCACACCGCCACCTTGCGCCCCGCCGCCAAAAGCCGCGCCAGGTAGGCCTCGGCCGCATGGTGCGGCACCCCGCACAGCGGCGCCGGCTCGATCTCCGACCCAAGGTGCTTCTTCGTCAGCGTGATCTCAAGGATCTCCGACGCGTCGATCGCGTCCTGGAAAAACATCTCATAGAAATCGCCGATGCGGTAAAACAGGATGCAGTCCTCATGCTGCGCCTTGATCGCCAGATATTGCTCCAGCATCGGCGTCACCTTAGCCACAGCAGGAACTCCTTGTTGCCCTTCGTCCCGGTGATCGGCGAATCCATCACCCCGAGGCAAGCCAAACCGCATTCTTCCGAATAATGTTTCACCTTCCCGACGACTTCCGCGTGGACGGCCGGGTCGCGCACGATGCCGCCCTTGCCGACCTGCGCCCTGCCCGCCTCAAACTGCGGCTTCACAAGCGCCACGATGCCCACACCGGGCGTAGCAGGTTCCCGGCGCAGCAGCCGCACCGCCACCGGCAGCACGAGCTTCAGGGAGATGAACGACACGTCGATGCTGAGGAAGGACACGGGCTCCGGCACGGCGTCCTCCGGCAGGTTGCGGACGTTCATGCGCTCGATGTTGACGACGCGCGGGTCCTCCCTGAGCGAAAAATCCAACTGCCCATAGCCCACGTCGATCGCGTAGACGCGCGAAGCGCCGCGCTTGAGCATCACGTCCGTGAAGCCGCCTGTCGAGGCGCCGATGTCCGCGCAGACGAGGCCGCCCACATCGATGCCCCACGCGTCCAGCGCCGCTGCCAGCTTCAGCCCGCCGCGGCTCACATACGGCACGGGGTCCTCCTTCAGGACGATCTCCGCCCCCGAATCCACGCGCGTCCCGGGCTTCCACTCGATCTGACCGTCCACGAGCACGCTGCCCGCCATGAGGAACGCCTGCGCCTTCTCGCGCGAAGGCACCAGGCCGCGCTCCACCAACAGCACGTCCACCCGCTCCTTCACCAAAAAACCCCCGAAATCAATGTCTTATCCACGACGGAATTATACCACATGAGGGTCGAACACGTGATTTGCACAAGCGTACCACGTGATTTACACAACCGCTCCACGCAAATGCAACAAGCAGACGCCCATCTACCCATCAATCCAGGGCAAATTTTCAATTATTGCGGTATCAAGATATGGATGTGCTGGAAGCATATGGTGAAACATACCTCAAAAACTGCATTTTTGTCCCCCCATACGCGGAAATCCATGGGGCGGATACCGCAATAGTTGAAATTTTGTCCCCCGAGGGCGCGTTCCAACTGGATACCGTGTGGTATGGCTACTCCCACATGCAGACGCGGTTGCGGCCTGTGGTCTTGGCGCGGTAGAGCGCCTCGTCCGCGCGCTGGATCAGGTCCTCCAGATGCACCGACTCGTCGGGCGCGCACGCGACCCCGAGGCTGCACGTCACGGGGATCCGCTCGCCGTCCGGGAGCGCGCAATGCCCGGCCTCGATCTTTTGCCGCACGCGCTCGGCCAGCATCGCCGCCACCTCCGGGCCCGCGTTCGCGAGGAAGAGCACAAACTCCTCGCCGCCGTACCGGGCGACGATGTCGTAGGCGCGCACGGAGGCGCACAGCGACCGCCCCACGTAGCGCAGCACCTCGTCGCCCGCCGCGTGGCCGTACGTGTCGTTGATCTTCTTGAAATGGTCGAGGTCGAGGATGATGAGGCTCGAGGGCGTCCGCATCCGGCGCGCACGGTCCAGCTCCTTCAGCGCGTGGTCCATCAGGTAGCGCCGGTTGTACAGCCCCGTCAGCCCGTCCGTGTACGCCTGGTTCTCGAGCTGCCGCAGCACCCGCATATTGTCCGTGACGTCCTGGATCTGCACGATGTGCCCGATCGTGCGCCCCGCCGCCTCCACGCGGCGCACCCACGCGTTGTAGTCGCGCGGCGACACGTCCTCACCCTCCGAAAGCTCCGCCTCCTCTACCGCCGCCTGCATCCGGAACCGCACGTCGCGGTACTCCTGCGTCGCGTCGAGCACGCGCAGCTCCTCCGGCCACGAGTCGAGGCCTATGATCGGCATCCCCTTGCCGTATTCCCGCAGCCCCGGGAACAGCGAATGCGCGATCTCGTTCGACGCCGTGTAGCGGAACAGGTGGTCCAGGAAGACGAACGCGTCGCGCACCATGTCGAACGTGATCGACCTGGCGCGCGTCGAAAAATCGAACAGGTCGTAGCGCAGCACACCGAAATACAGCACGAGGTTCGTCGCCAGGATCGCGAACGGCGTGAAATTGATGCCGTGCACGTCCAGCCGCGCGATATACGTCGCCGACAGGTAGGCGAAATTGGCCACGAGCGGCGCCACGCTCGCGAGCAGGAACAGCACAAGCGTCCGCGTATAGCTGCGGTCCCACGTCCCGATGCGCTGGATGATGATCGCTACGGACACCACGATGCACACGATCGCCGTCCCGTAGACGAGGTAGTAGAGCGGCCCCTGCTCGACGACCTCCAGCCCGTGCACCGCCGCCTCGCCCGTGTACATATATTTGCGGTAGATCAGGTGCGTGTACTCCGTCGTCCACACGAGCACGAGGTTGACGGAAGGCAGCCCGACAAGGACCCCCTTCACAAACGCCGGCAGGTTCACCTCGCAGTAGTTTGAAAGGAATAACAAAAACAGCGGCGACATGAAGCAGACGCCGACGTACATGACCTTCACGCCGACGAGCGCCCCGCCCGTGTCCGTGCTCGTGACCTCCATGAAGTTGCCGATGGAATAGAAGAGGATCCCTACGATACAGAATATGAAAAGGTCCTTCTTCTCGCTGCGGCAGTTCAAAACCGTGACGGCGAGCAAAAATGCCGCAAGCCCGATGCAGCATGCCAAAGCAATGATGACAATCGTATTTGTCTGCATATCGGGGTTAGTATACCACATTGGAGCCGAACTCGTCGGTCTGGAAACGACGGATTCGCCCTGTGACTTCGGCAACTGCCTTCGCCGTACCACCAGTACGGCTGTGCCATTTGCCTGTGTCACAGAACGAATCCGACGCTTCCAGA
>JAISTX010000041.1 GCA_031272365.1 Eubacteriales Family XIII. Incertae Sedis bacterium | reverse complement strand
GGCTGCGGCGGATGCGGCGGCGTCAGAGCCGCTGTTCTGCGAGGCGGACTGCCTGCACGTGGACACGGTGGCCCGCGTGCGGCAGGGGCTTTCGGGCGACGCGGCGATCGGGGATACGGCGGAGCTGTTCAAGGCGCTGTCCGACCCGACGCGGCTGAAGATCGTGAACGCGCTGCTGCTCGCGGAAATCTGCGTCTGCGACGTGGCGGCGCTGCTGTCCATGTCGCAGCCCGCGGTCTCCCACCACCTGAAGGTGCTGCGGGCCGCGCGGCTGGTGCGGACGCGCCGCGAGGGGAAGACGGTCTTCTATACGCTGGACGACGAGCATGTGGCGAACATCTTCTATCAGGGTCTGATCCACGTGTCGCACAAATGAATGCGGAGGGTATTATGGGGAATTATTGCGAGCATGGGGCTGAGCACGAGCACGAGCACTGCTGCGGGCACGAGCACGAGCACGATCACGACCTTGGCCACGACGGCTGCAGCGGCCACGATTTCGACATCGGGTGCAGCTGCGGGCACGACCACGGGCACGACCACGACCACGGGGAAGGCAGCGCCCTCGGGCGCGCGCTGCTGATTGCCGGCGCGGCGCTCTTCGCCGTCGGCATGGCGCTCCAGATCGCGGGCGTCCCCGCGTTCTCCGGGACGCCGCGTTTCGCGGTGTTCCTTGCAGCGTATATCCTCGTCGGCGGCGAGGTGCTGCTCGGCGCGGGGCGCAATATCTCCAAGGGCCAGGTGTTCGACGAAAACTTCCTCATGGCGGTGGCGAGCATCGGCGCCTTTGCCATCGGCGAGTACCCCGAGGGCGTCGCGGTCATGCTGTTTTACCGCATCGGGGAGGCGTTCGAGGAGCGCGCCGTCGACCGATCGAAACGCGCCATCACGGCGCTCATGGAAGTGCGGCCGGACCGCGCAAACCTGCTTGCGGAAGACGGATCGGTCACGGAAGCGGATCCGGAGGAGGTGCCCGTCGGCGCGCGCATCCTCGTCCGGCCAGGGGAGCGGGTGCCCCTCGACGGCGTCGTCGTGGAAGGGGGCTCGTCGCTGGACACCTCCGCGCTTACGGGCGAGTCGGTGCCCGTGGACGTCGCGGAGGGGAGCGAGGTGCTGGCCGGCGCGGTCAACCTGACGGGGCTTGTGACCGTCGAGGTGGTGCGGCCGTTCGGAGAGAGCGCTGTCGCGAAGATCCTGAAGCTCGTGCAGGAGGCGGGGGCAAACAAAGCCCCGGCGGAAAACTTCATCACGAAGTTTGCGCGCGTGTACACGCCCATCGTCGTCATCGCGGCGGTGTGCCTCGCGTTCCTGCCGCCGCTTTTTCTATCGTTGTCAAGCGGTCAGATTGACAGCTACGGCGCGTATTTTCCAAACTGGGTGAACCGGGCACTCGTCTTCCTCGTCGTGTCTTGCCCGTGCGCGCTCGTCATCTCGATCCCGCTGTCCTATTTCGGCGGCATCGGCGGGGCGTCGAAGAACGGCATCCTTGTCAAGGGCGGCAACTACCTCGAAGTGCTTGCGCGCACGGAGACCGTCGTCTTCGACAAGACCGGCACGCTCACGAAGGGCAAGGTGCGCGTGGCATCGGCATACGCCGCGGACGGCTTTTCCGAAGCGGAGTTGCTGCGGCTCGCGGCGACCGCGGAGCAGGCGTCGACGCACCCGATCGCCGCTGCGATCCTCGCCGAGGCGGCCCCCGGCCCCGCCGATTCCATCACGGAGATCGCGGGGAAGGGCGTGTGCGCCGCGGCGGGCGGGGAGGAGATCCTCGCGGGCTCCGCGAAGCTGCTGGCGGAAAACGGCGTCGCTTTTGAAGAGAAAGACGCGGCGGGGACGGTCGTCTACCTTGCGAAAGGCGGGCGGTACGCCGGGTGCATCGTGCTAGAGGACGAGGTGAAGCCAGACGCGGAGCAGGCCGTCGCCGCGCTGCGCGGGGTCGGCGTGAAGCGGACCTGCATGCTCACGGGCGACGCGGAACGCGTCGCGGCGGCGGTCGCGGGGTCGCTCGGGATCGACGAATACCACGCGGGGCTGCTCCCGGACGAAAAGGTGGAAGCCTTTGCGGGGATCGCAGCGGGCGGCACGGCGGCCTTCGTCGGCGACGGCATCAACGACGCGCCTGTCCTCGCGCGCGCGGACGTCGGCGTCGCCATGGGCGGCCTCGGCAGCGACGCGGCCATCGAGGCGGCGGACGTCGTGCTCATGACGGACGAGCCGGGCAAGCTCGCCACGGCCATCCGCATCGCAAAGAAAACACACGCCATCGTGATGCAAAACATCATTTTCGCCCTCGGCGTGAAAGGCGTGCTGCTCGTGCTCGGAGCCCTCGGCATCGCGGGCATGTGGGCCGCCGTCTTCGGGGACGTCGGCGTAGCCCTCATAGCCATCCTGAACGCCCTCCGCGCCCTGCGGTAGTGTCTGAAAGGTAGCCGGATGCCGACGCATCCGTCGTTTGAGTGGAGCATGGATTCCGGGGCAGCGGTAGGGCACCACGCGCTGAAGCGCTGTGCCCCTCGCATGGCACCTTCCATCGATTTGCTGCGCAAATCGGGATAGGTGCGCAAAGCCCGGAATGACATCAGTGGTTGCCGTAGGGGCGGATGGTAATCCGCCCCACCCGCAGAAAAGTTTGCAATTCGGTAGCAGGGATCGCAACGTACTCTTGCGAAGATGTGGTAAAGTATCTATATTATTCTTTTATGATAGGAAAGGAGCAAGGAAATGGTGAAGATCTCTACGGACAAGGCGCCGGCGGCCATCGGCCCCTACGTGCAAGCGAACCGCGTGGGCGATTTCCTGTACACCTCGGGGCAGCTGGCGCTGGATCCCGAAAGCGGGGCGCTCGTCGGCGGGACGGCGGCGGAGCAGACGACCCAGGCGCTGAAAAACGTGCAGGCGATTTTGGAGGCGGCGGGCGCGAGCCTCGCGGACGTCGTGAAGACCACGGTCTTCGTGACGGACATCGGCGAGTTCGCGAACGTCAACGAGGCGTACGCGGCCTTCTTCGCGGGCGACGCGCTCCCGGCGCGGTCGGCGGTCCAGGTCGCGGCGCTGCCAAAGGGCGCGCTCGTGGAGATCGAAACGGTAGCATACTTAGGGTAAGGCAAAAAGGAGGGACTCTATGAAGGGCTATGGAATGATTGAAGTGGGGAAGCCGGGCTGGATCGAGACGGACCGGCCGACATGCGGGCCGCTGGACGCGATCGTGCGGCCGACCATCGTGGCGCCGTGCAGCTCGGACACGCATATGATGCACGGCGGCAGCGGGCCTTACGAAAACCGGATCCTCGGGCACGAGGCGGTGGGTGTGGTCGACGAGGTCGGCGCGCTCGTGACGAAGTTCAAGCCGGGTGACGAGGTCGTCATCCCGTGCGTCACGCCGGACTGGCTCGAGCCGGGCGTGCAGTATGGCAAGACGTTTTCGCACGACAACGGGGCGTTCGGGAGCTTCAAATTCCTCGGCGCGAAGGACGGCGTGTTCGCCGAATTCTTCCACGTCAACCAGGCGGACGCAAACCTCGTGCTGATGCCGGAGGACGTCAAGCCGGAGGCGGCGCTCATGACGGTGGACATGGTCTCGACGGGCTTCTACGGCGCGGAGATGGCGGAGATCGGGATCGGCGACACGGTCGTCGTCATCGGCATCGGCCCGGTGGGGCTCTGCGCGGTGGCGGGCGCGCGCGTGCTCGGCGCGGGGCGCATCATCGCCATCGGCACCAGGCCCAACTGCGTCAAGGTCGCGAAGGAATACGGCGCGACGGACATCGTCAGCTACAAGGACGGCGACATCGTGGAGCAGATCCTCGCGATGACCGGCGGCAAGGGCGCCGACCGCGTCATCATCGCGGGCGGCGGCCAGGAGGTGTTCGGCCAGGCGGTCGCGATGACGCGCGAGATGGGCAACATCGCGAACGTCAACTTCTACGACGTGTCGCACGTGCTGAGCATGCCCGCCTACCTGTGGGGCCTCGGCATGGCCGACAAAAACATCCGCGGCGGCTTCTGCCCGGGCGGCGCGGTGCGCATCGGGCGGCTGCTGGAGATGATCCGCTACGGGCGCGTCGACCCGATGAAGCTCATCACGCACGAATTCCGCGGCTTTGAGAAGATGGAGGACGCGTTCCTTTTGATGGATCGCAAGGAGCCGGATCTCATCAAGCCGATCGTCTACATAGAGGGTTGACGGCATTGAGTACTGCAATAACAATTCCGCGATACACCGTGGAGGCGGAGAAGGGCTTCGACCACCGGACGGCCCTCGAGGAAGCGGCGCGCTGCCTGCTCTGCCACGACGCGCCATGCAGCGCGGGCTGCCCCGCCGGGACGGACCCGGGCAGGTTCATCCGGTCGATCCGTTTCCGCAACCCCAAGGGGGCGGCGGAGACCATCCGGGAAAACAACGTGCTCGGCGGCTCGTGCGCGCGCGTCTGCCCCTATGACCGGTTGTGCGAGGAGGCATGCAGCCGCTGCGGCATCGACCGGCCGATCGAGATCGGCAAGCTGCAGCGCTACGCCGTCGAGCAGGAAAAGGCGTTCCGCATGAAAATCCTCAAGGCGCCGCGCCGGAAGAACGGGCTGCGCATCGCCTGCGTCGGCGCGGGGCCCGCGTCGCTCGCGTGCGCGGCGGAGCTTGCGAAGGCGGGGTGCAGCGTCACGGTCTTCGAGCGGGAGCAGAAGGCCGGCGGCGTGCTGACCTACGGCATCACGCCCGCGCGGCTGCCGCAGCGGGTCGTGGACCAGGACATCCGGGCGGTCGAGGGGCTCGGCGTCCGGTTTGCGTTCGGCAGGGAGGTCGCCTCGGCCGACGGCCTGCTGGACGAAGAGGGCTTCGACGCGGTGTTCGTCGGCGCCGGGCTGTGGAAGGCCGCGGCGGCGGGCGTCCCGGGCGAGGGGCTGAAAAACGTCCTGTACGCAGTGGACTTCCTGAAGGCCGCGCGCACAGGCGGCGGCTACCCGCAGATGAAGGGGCGGGCGGTCGTCGTCATCGGCGGCGGCGACGTCGCGATGGACTGCGCGACGACCGCGCGGCTGTGCGGCGCCGAGGTGCAGATCTGGTACCGCCGCACGATCGCGGAGGCGCCCGCGAGCGCGGCCGAAATCCGCTACGCGACCGGCCTCGGGATCGGCATCACGCAAAACTTCGCGCCGAAGCGCTTCGCCGACGCGGGCGGAAAGGACGCCGGGAAGGGCAAGGTCAACCTCGCGGAGTTTACGGGCCGCGACGGGCAGTCGTCGGCCAGCGTCCGCTGCGACTTCGTGATCCTTGCGCTCGGGCAAAAGGCGGAAGCGGCCTTCGACCCGCTCCCGAAACGGAAGGGCGTCTTCACGGGCGGCGACATCGCGGGCAGCGGCAGGACCGTCGTCGAGGCGGTGGCATCCGGGAAGGCGGCGGCAGGCAAGATCCTTGATTATTGCAAAAAGAGGAAGGGGGTGTAGCGGATGGCTGTGAAAAAAGACCTGTCCATCACATATCTCGGCGTGCGTTGCGAGAACCCCTTCTTCCTCTCGAGCTCGCCGGTCGGCGGCAACTACGACATGGTCGCAAAATGCTTCGAGGCCGGGTGGGGCGGCGTGTTTTTCAAGACCGTCGGCATCTTCGTCGCGGACGAGTGCTCGCCGCGCTTCGACAACACGGGCAAGGAGGGGCTGCCGTGGATCGGCTTCAAGAACATGGAGCAGATTTCCGACAAGCCGACGGAGCAAAACTTCGAATACCTCTACCGCCTGAAGCGCGACTACCCGGACAAGGTCGTCGTCGCCTCGATCATGGGCTCGTCCGTCTCCGAGTGGGCGAAGCTCGCGAAGATGTGCGACCAGGCGGGCGTCGACCTCATCGAGGGCAATTTTTCGTGCCCGCAGATGACGAGCCATGCGATGGGCTCGGACGTCGGCTCCGACCCGGCGCTCGTCGAGAAGTACACGCGCGCGGTCGTGAAGGCGACGAAGATCCCGTTCATCGCGAAGATGACGCCGAACATCACGAAGATGGAGCCACCCGCCCGCGCGGCGGCGCGCGGCGGCGCGAAGGGCGTCTCGGCCATCAACACGCTCAAGTCCATCACGCACATCGACCTCGACCACCTGACGGCGCTGCCGGTCGTGAACGGCAAGTCGTCGATCTCCGGTTATTCGGGCGCGGCCGTGCGGCCCGTCGCGCTGCGCTTCGTCGCCAACCTGTGCGCGGACGATTTCCTGCGGCGGCGCGGCGTCGAGGTCTCCGGCATCGGCGGCATCGAGACCTGGCGGGACGCGCTGGAGTTCCTGCTGCTCGGCTGCCGCAACCTGCAGGTCACGACGGCGGTCATGCAGTACGGCTACCGCATCGTGGAGGACATGGCCGGCGGGCTCTCCCACTGGATGGACGAGCGCGGGCACCGGGGCCTGGAGGATTTCATCGGGGGCGCGCTCGCGAACATCATCCCCGCCGAGGAGCTCGACCGCTCCTTCCGCATCCTCCCCGCCTTCCATAACAGGAAATGCGTCGGGTGCGGGCGCTGCTACGTCTCCTGCTACGACGGCGCGCATCAGGCGATCGGCTGGGACGCGCGGCGGCGCAGGCCGGTGCTCGACGAGGACAAATGCGTCGGCTGCCACCTGTGCCTGAACGTCTGCCCGGTCGCAGGGTGCATCACGCCCGGTGCAGTGCGGTGGAAAGGGCGCGCGAAGAAGTCGGCGCCGGCGGTGCAGGAGCACTACGACTGAGCCGGCACCAAAAGGAAAGAGAGGAGAAAACCATGGCTTGCGAACACAACCCGAATATCGACTGCAATTGCACGTACGCATGCGGGAAGCATGCGAAATGCTGCGAGTGCGTCGCCTACCACAGGCGGATGGGCGAGTTCCCGGCGTGCTTCTTCTCCGCGGCGGCGGAGAAGGCCTACGACCGGAGCTTCGCGGCGCTCGTGCGCGACCGCAAGGGCTGACCGCCCCGGCAGGGCCCGCCGCCCCGGGAGCGAAAGCATCGCTTCACGCCGAGAAAGGTTTACCAGCTGCCGCCGCCGCCCCCGCCGAAGCCGCCGCCCGAGGACCCGCCTCCGCCGGAATAGCCCCCGCCGCCCCCGCTGTCGCTGCTTTCGGGCGCCGGCGGGCTGAAGCACCTCGAGGACGCCGTGCCGAGCCGGTCGACCGACGAGGCGAAGACGGCGGTATTGAACCCGTCGCCGCCATAATATCCCTGGTACCAGTCCGGCGCCTGCCGGATCATGCCCTCAAATTTCCCCGCCCAGATCCGCGAGAGCCCGAAGACCCACGCATAGGGCAGCGTATGGAAGAAATACTGCGGATCTTGATCGAACAGCAGCTTCATGCGGTGGGCCTCCGCGACCTTGATGAACTCCTTGAAGCCGAGGACGCGGTCGAGGATGCCGTCGTAGTACGGCGTGCGCCGGCGCATATAGGCGACGCATACCGCCGAGAGCACCGTCGACCCCAGCATGATCAGGAGGCTCGAAGGCGCCCCGTTCACGAGGGAGATGACGAGCGGGACCAGCACGCCCGAGAACGGGAAGGCGATGACCGCGACCATCGGGAGCACCTTCCCGACGACCCGGTTGCCCGTGGTGCGCCCGATGATGCCGCCTACGATGACGATGATGAACATCAGCGGGAACGCCGCCATCATCGTCTTGTAGATCAGCGTGTTGTCGCCGGAGAGGATCGAGCTGCCGAACCTGCCCGTGGCCGCCATCACGACGAAGAAAAGGGCGACGGGGACGAAGAGGAGGATCAGCCCGGCCGCCTGCGCGATGACGGAAGGCCGTTCATACAGAGTCTTCTGCACATCCTCCTTGTAGTCGTTCTTGAGCATCTTGCGGGATTCTTTCATGGCCGACGCGAGGCTTGCGTTCGGCGCGCCGAGCTCCCGCGCCTCCACGCCGTTGTGGAACAGTGCGTTGAAGAGGTTGCGCTGGTACCGCCGCGCCGTGGCGGGCATTTTGGCGCGTTTGTAAATCGTGAAACGCCCCTTCGTCGTCTCCTCGATCGTGAGGTAGCCCCGCGACGCCCACCACAGGATCAGCGAGAGCAGATCCCGGTCGTCCACCTTTCCGTCGGCGAGATAGCCGATCTCGCTCGGCGGCAGATCCTCCGGCGGGTAGAACTCGACGGGCCGCACGAGCAGCTTGTCGCGCCCGAACACCAACCACAGCAGGAAGCAGATGAGCGGGACGCCGCCGCACGCCGCGTAGAGGAGGCGGAACATCCACGCGTCGGACAGCTCGCCTTCGAAATACCCTTCGGGCAGCCGCAGCAGGAAGGTCACCCCTTCCCCCTTGGCGAGCGGCTCCTTCAAGACCGCCGTGATGACGACGGCATCCTTGCTGGGATCAATAACAGTTTGCGCGCCGAACCGGTCCGTGTACGCCTGGCCCTTCTTGCCCGCGATGAACTCCGCGCCGCCCGCATCCGTGCCCGCGCCCGGGATTGTGAAGGTGACCGTGCTCGAACGGATCGGCGTCTCCCATTCCGTCGGCAGCGCGTCCCAATAGATGAGGTCGTACTCGGGGATCCCGTCGTCGTACAGCCGCGCCTGGTAGGTGATCGTGTAGGTGGTTTCCCCTGAGAGCGTGTAGCCGGCGTCCCCGATTGTCAGGACGAGGTTGTCCCCGATCTTCTTCTGCGCCACCGGCGCGCTGATGCGCCGGCCGCCCCTGTCCGTCGCCTGGACGGCCACATCCTCGATCTTCATGCGCGCGTTCATTTTGACCGTCTCCCCCTCGTACTGCTGCACGACCTCGCCGCGTACGGGGATGTAGCGATAGATGCCGTGTTTGTCGGTGAGGAAATCGACGGAGATCGTCTCGGTCACGAGGAAGGAGTTGTCCGTCTGCACGATGACGTCCACGTCGTATGCGTCCGTCACCATGCCGACGGCGTCTTCCTGCGCTGTCACGTCAGTCCGCCCCTCGGCCGCAAAAACCGCGCCGGGGAACGCGGCGAGGTAGGCGATTGCCATCAAAGCCGGCACGAAAAAAATGATTCCGGCGCGACGCCTGTTTTTCATGGCGGATGCTCCTAAAACTGCACCTGCGGCGCTGTCCGCTCCGCCTCGTCCGGCAGCTCGAACAGCGGCTTCCGGGCGAACCCGAACAGCCGCGCCGCGATGAGCGACGGGAATGTCTCCGTCATGGTGTTGTACTCGCGCACGATCGCGTTGTAGTATTTGCGCGACTGCGCGATCTCGTCCTCGATCCCCGACAGGTCGTTTTGCAGGCTCATGAAATTGGCGCTGGCTTTCAGTTCGGGGTAGCCCTCCGCGACCGCGAACAGGCTGCGCAGCGTCTGCGTCAGCGCCGATTCGCCCTGCATCCGCTGCTCCGGTGTGCCCGCGCTCTGGATCATGCTCCGGGCCTGCACGACTTTGTCGAGCGTCGCGCTCTCGTGCTTCGCGTAGCCCTTGACCGTCTCGACGAGGTTCGGCACGAGGTCGAACCGCTTTTTCATGAACACGTCCATCGTCGAAAACGCCTCCTCCACGCGGTTCCGCAGCCGGACGAGCCCGTTGTACCCGCCGACGAACAGCAGCGCGATCACAACGACGATGATGATAATGATGATGATGCCAGCCATCTTCCCCTCCTTCTCCCTTCGCTACAATTTCCCTAAGTGTCGCATAGTTTGGGGCGGATTTCAAGCTGGGAGGGGATTGGCTGCCGTCGTCAAGCGGTCTGGCTCGTCAGGCCTCCCGGGCGAACGCCGCCGCGTCCACGGCCTTCGGCATGATGAGCCAGAAGAGCAGATAGGCGAGGATGCCCGCCCCGAACGAGACGATGGTCAGCGCCACCCAGGCGATGCGCAGGACGATCGGGTCGACGTCGAAATAGGCGCCGAGCCCGCCGCACACGCCTGCGAAGACCTTGTTTGCGCTTGAGCGGAAAAGCTGTTTTTTCGGCGGCTGCTGTTGCTGCCCCTGCTGATTCTGCATTCTAAAGCCCCAAGCTTGAATCACAATAAAACAGAGGTTAAAACAAAATTAAAACGCGCCGCGCGGGAGCCGCCTGTTGTCACCCCTGGTACTGCCGCGCGATCCGCTCCTCCGGGTTGATGGTCACGAGGTAGAGCGTGGCCAGGAAGAGCCACTCGAGGGGCTTCATGAGGAGGTAGACGGCGTCGGCCGCCGCCTTTGTCCGGATCAGGCGCGACAGCGGGTAGCCGTGGGCGTCGTAGAACCCCCGCACCGCCCTATGCAGGCGCGGCGCCCGCTCCTCGAGGACCTGCTCGAAGGCGTTGGCGACGCAGAGCTGGCGGTTGACAAGGATGGGGCGGCCGTGTCGGCGCCCGGCCCGCAGGGGCTTCACCAGCTTCCGGTGCCCCTGCGCCGCGACCGTGCAGAGGTAGTGCTGGTCGTAGCCGGGCGGCGCCACCTGCTGCGAAAGCACCCAGTCGGCGGTTTCCGTGTAGCCCTTGATGATGGCATCCGGGCGCTGCCCGCACAGCACCAGCGCGCCGACCACCGCGCCGAGCAGCGGGAAGGCGAGCACGAGGGCCCATACGGGGAGTCGATTGCCTGCAAGCATATTTGTTATTCGGTTTGCCCGGGTTGCCGCGACACCCTCCGCCGACTCTTCCCCGGGCTCCGCCTTCAACTCCAGCGCCTTCCCGCGGATGAGCCGCGCGGCGATGAGGATGCAGTTCAGCGGGAGGACCATCAGCACGGGCGACGCCTTGGAGACTTGGATGCTCCAGAGCGCGCACTCGAACGCGCCGATGTACATCGCGGAGATCGCGAGGACGGTGACGAGCGGCGGCGTCTTCTTCGCATGCGTGAAGGCGAGCACCAGGTACCCCGCGAGGCCGAGCGCGAACAGGGCCGCCGCCGTCGGGGCCGCCTCGGTCCAGACGGGCGTGTGCAAGTTCCCGATCGCGATCGGCACGGACCAGTCCACGAAGAGGATCTCGACGAACGAGATCCACAGGGCGCTCAGGATCACGCCCACGACCATCAAGATGATCTCGAACGCCCGCACTTTCATCTTCCAGGCCGGGTCGGCCTTCTGCTTGAAAAAGACGAGGGCGACATTGACGAACGTCAACGCCGCAGGGAGCACGAACAGCTGCGCAATCAGGAACGCGCCGAGCATGTTGCCAACGCTCGGGTCGCCGCCCCGGTTCGAGACAAGCATGCCGAACAGGTAAAGCGCCGCAATCAACTCGATGATCACGATGCCCCATCGTATGACACGCCTCTCCTTCGCTTCAAACATGTCAATATTGTAGCACAAATATCATTTTCGCGAATCCGGCCGTCAGGTGATCGCCTGCCAGAGGTGGGTCAGCAGCATCCGTCCGAAGGGCCCCCGAGGAGCGACTCCGACAGCGCCCACAGGGCGGCGCATTTTGCACGGGACAGGGCGCGCAGCGGCGGGAGCGCGCGGCGGGGCGGGCCGAAGAAGCAGAGCAGGGGCCCGTAGAGCGCGCCGCCCACCGCCCGCGGCGAGGTGGCCGCGTACAGCGCCGGCAGCGCGGCGTGCGCCGCCGACTGGCGCAGGAAGGGCAGCGCGAAAAAGATGCCGCGCAGCAGCGTCATCGTGAAGCCCCTGCCGTAGCTGAAGAGGCGCGTGCGCGCGAGCCCGGGGTGGGCGCAGCAGGCGGACACCCGCCAGCCGCCCTCGCGGCTGCGCGCGTCGAGCTCCCGCGCAAACATCAGGCAGCAGAGCTTCGACAAAGCATAGGAAATGCCCGCGTCGTAGCCGCGCGCCGCCGTCGCGTCCGCGAGGTCGAAGCGCAGCGGGTGGTTGGCGATCGAGGTGACCGTCACGACGCGCCCGCCGCCGCCGTCCGGCCCCATGCCGGCGGAGAGCAGCGGCAGCAGCTCCCGAGCCAGCAGGAAATGCCCCAGGTAGTTCACGGCAAATTGCATCTCGCAGCCTTCCTTCGTACGCGAGAGGCGGTCGGGCATCATGAGGCCCGCGATGCACATCAAAAGATCGAGCGACGCGTAGCGCCCCCGGAGGCGCGCCGCCAAGGCGCGCACGGAATCCGTGTCCGCCAGGTCAAGGGGCTCAAACCGCACGTCTGCGCCCGCGTCCGCGTCCGCACCCTCGCCCGCGCCTGCGTCCGCATCCCGCACAGCGGCGCGGATCCGCGCCACCGCCGCCGCCCCGGCCTCCGCGTTCCGCCCCGCGAGCACGACCTCCATGCCGCCCCGCGCCAAGGCCAAGGCGATCTCAAACCCGATGCCGCCCGTCCCCGTCACAACGGCGACCCTCATGGCATCCGGTCCCAGTAGAGGTAGTCCCGGTCCACCTCTTTCTCGATGCCGCCGACCTGCCCGGTCGCGCGGTACTGCCAGACCGTCGGCTGCTTGTCGTCGTTCCACGCGAGCGTCTCCGGATCCATATCCGCGTTGTTGTTGTACCAGCGGGCGAGCCAGAACGGGTAGCCCTCCTCGTACAGCTTGTCCGTGTCAAACTCCTTGCCCGCCCAGTTCGAAAACGTGTAGAACCCGGCCTCGAAGCCCAAAGACTCCAGCCGCTCGAGCCCGAAGCGCACAAGCCCCGTGCGGTAGTCGAACCCGCCGAGCGCGTCCGAGCCGGTCTTGAAATACTCCTTGTCCTCGACGTCCAAAAACACCGGCAGGTCGAGCT
Organism: Eubacteriales Family XIII. Incertae Sedis bacterium; assembly: GCA_031272365.1. Classification (GTDB taxonomy): domain Bacteria; phylum Bacillota; class Clostridia; order Peptostreptococcales; family Anaerovoracaceae; genus WRFF01. Next base: position 50,035 of record JAISTX010000041.1, on the reverse strand, counting down.
TCACGCGCGCGACCTCCGCGCCGGCGGCGAAGGCGTCGATGCCGTCCGCCAGCCCCTCCTCCGTGGAATTGTACAGGTAGATGTAGGCGCCGACCGAAATCCCCTGCGCCTGCGCGCCGTGCACGTTCCGCGCAAAATACTCGTCGGGCATCCAGACCGGCCGCTCCTCGGACGCGATGTACCCCGCGCGCACGAGCACAAACTGCACGCCGCTCTCCTTGACCGCCGCCCAGTCGATCTCCGGCCCCTGGTGCCACGACACGTCGATGCCATTCCACAGCGCCTCGCGCTGCTTGTCCTGCACCACGCCCTTCTCGTCGATCGTGTAGACCATCCCGTCGAAATACACCGTGCCGGTCAGCCGCCCGCCGAGGCTGATGTCGAGCAGGTAGGGCTGCCCGTCGATCGTCTGCTCGCCGAACAGCATCCCTGCGTCGCCGTCGTAGTAGCAGATGCGCCCCTCCACCGGCTCCGCCCAGCCCGTGCCGAACCGCGCCCCGTCCTCCGCGTAGTAGTACCAGGCGCCGTTCAGCTGCTTCTCGACGTTCTTCAGCATGCCCGTCAGCTTGTCGAAGTAGTATTGCTTCCCCTCGATCTCCACGGGCCCGACCACCTCGGCGCCGTCCACGTCGAACATGAACTCGCCGCCGTCGATCGTGAAGACGTCGTCCACGGCCTTCACCCCGGTCTCCTTCCAATAATAATACCGCGCGCCCCCGCGCTCGACCCAGCCGGTCCGCATGACGCCCGTCGCCTCGTCGAAGTAGTAGACGTTCCCGTCCAGCTCCAGCTCGCCCTTGTGGACGGATCCGTCCGAGGTGAAATAGTATTTCTTCGAGTCAATCTCCAGCAGCGTGTCCGTGACGACGCCCGCGTGGTGGTCGAGGTAGCGCCGCGCGTCGCCCTCGCCCGTCCAACCGGACCGGTCGGGCAGGTCGAAGAAAAACACATACCCGTTGTAGACCCGCAGCCCCGTCAGGCACAGCAAGGCCACCGTCAGCATGACGATGACCAAACCGATTCTTCCGTGCGAAAGTTTTTTCACGTTCCAGCTCCCCTATGTCTCGTTGTATGGCTTACACCATATTGTACCGGGAAGCGGCCCGTGATTCAAGCTATTTCAAAGCGATGAAGATGTGCGCCGTCTCCCGGTCCGGGTACTCCTCGTAGTCGAAGTCCAGCAGGCGGCCCAGCTCCGGATGCCCCTGCATCTCCTCCGCCCAAAACTTCGCGACTGCGTCGTCCATCTCCTCCGCCGTGGCCTTGACCACGAAGCGCGCGTAACGCCCCGCCGGGATGGCGACGGCGGCGAGCTCCGGGTTGCCGTTCTCCGACACCTCGGCGCCGCACAGGAATTTGCACGACTTTTCCGCGTAGTCCGTGTACAGCCCGATCGCCTGCGCCCCGCACCGGTTCCGGATCGTCTCGTACACGCCGCCGAACATCACCTTTTCCCACGCCTCCCGGATCGCGGGCATCTGGGGGTTGTCGTCGACCTCCACCTGCACGCCCACCACGAGCTTCTCCTTCATTTCCACGATTTCATACTTCATTTCCGGCTCCTTTCTCCACCATTGAATGATCTTGATGAAGACAGCATACCGCAAAGAACATGACACCTTCTGTCGTATTAAAATAATAATTATTTCGATTTCTTTCCTTTGTACAAAGACAGCGTCGCTTGCAGCTCCCGCACGAACGCGGCGCGCACGCTCTCCGGGGCGAGCACTTCGCAGTCGGCGCCGAACGAGGAGATGTAGCCCTGCAGCCATTCGGTTTCCGGGCAGGACACCTCGCAGGTGAAGTAGCCGTCCTTCTCCCGGCGGTAGGTGATGAACTCGTCGTAGACGCGGAAAGCCATCCGCGGCGCGATGCGTAGGCGGAGCAGGATGAATTTGTCGGCCTCCCCGAAGTCGGTGTCCCCGAAGATGCGGGCGGGCGCCAGGCGGTCGAAATGCTCGTCCGTGACGCGGAGCTTCTTGATGCGGGTCAGCTTGAAGAAGCGGAAGTCCTTCTTCGTGCGGCACCAGGCGTAGAGGTACCAGCCGCGATGGCGGAACCCGAGCTTCAGCGGCTCGACGGTGCGCTTCCCCGCGCGCCCCTGCGTGTTCGTGTAGTGGAATGCCGCGCATTTTTTCTCCAGCACGGCCTCGCGGAGCGCCTCGAACAGGCCCTGCTCTCCTTCGGGTGCGGCCCAGGAGGAGAAGTCCACCTCGATCCAGTTGGCCCGGTCCGTGGCGAGCTGCCCGAACATCGCGGCGAGCTTCGGCATCGTATCGCCCCCGGCGTTCGGCTGCAGCGTGTCCAGCGCCTTGAGGGAGGCGAGGATGCTCTGCCGGTCGGTTTCGGACAGCGCCGCCTTGTCCATGACGTAGCCGGGCAGGAGGGAGATGCCCCCGCCGCGCCCCCGGCTCGCGTAGATCGGCATGCCCGCCTCGGAGAGGCGCTCGACGTCGCGCAGGATGGTGCGCTCGGAAACCTCGAGCCGCCCCGCCAGCGTTTTCGCCGTCACGGTGCGCTCCTCGGAGAGGGTGTGTATGATGTCGAACAGCCGCGCGTAACTCATTATTCAAGGATAGCATATTCCCGGCGCGTACAATAGCGCAAAACGTGGTAAGATACTGCCATTATGGGGTTGTAAAACCATTTAGTTGAAAAAAGGAGATAGAAAGATGGAAACCAGCTTGAGCAGGGAGCTGCACGTATTGTCCGTCGGGCAGATCTACAAGAACAATTTCGACCCGGGGCGCACGGCGCTCATTTTCAAGGACCGCGAGTGGACGTACGGCGCGTTCGACGACGAGGTGGTCGCGTATGCAAACTTCTTCAAGGGCGAGGGGCTGGCGCCGGGCGAGCCGGTCATCCTCGACGCGCCGAACTGCCCGGAGTTCCTCTTCACCTACCTGGGCGTCGTGCGCAACGCGGGCATCATCGTGCCGGTCAACCCGATGTACACGCTGCGGGAGCTGGCCTTCACGGCGAAGGACTCCGGCGCGAAATACCTCGTGATCGGGGAGGGCGTCCTCGCGCAGCACGAGTACACGAAGCGGCAGCTCACGGACGAGCTCGGCGTGAAGGTGCTTGTTATTGATGACGATTTCCGGGGGCGGGTGCAGGCGGCGCCGCGCGAGGACTACGACCTCGTGGACGACGCGGGAAGCGTCTCCACCTACCTGTACACGTCCGGCACGACGGGGATACCGAAGGCGGCGATGCTCACGCACTACAACCTGACGATGAACGCAGTGCAGGCAAACACGGCGTTTGACACGCGGCCGACCGACCGGGCCATCCTGTCGCTGCCGCTGTTCCACGCGTTCGCGTTCACGGCCATCGCGCTCACGGCGCTCTGCGAGGGGGCGTGCATCGACCTGCTCGAGAGCTTCCGGCCGAAGGAGTTCATCGAGGAATTGATCGCGCGGAAGATCACGGTGTTCATCGGCGTGCCCGCGATGTACGTCGTGCTCGTGAACGCCGGCAAGCAGAACCTGAAATTCCCGGACATCCGGTGGGTCGGCTGCGGCGGCGCGGCGCTCCCCGTCGACACGATCAAGGGGATGCAGGAGACGCTCGGGCTCGAGGTGGTCGAGGGCTACGGGCTGACGGAGGCGTCGCCGTGCAGCGTCTTCAACCCGCTGTACGGGGTGCACAAGCCGGGGTCCATCGGCCTCGCCTTCCCGCTCATGGAGGCGAAGATCGTGGGCGCGGACGGCGGAGAGCTGCCCCCCGGGGAGCCCGGCGAGCTGCTGCTCAAGGGGCCGAACATCATGAAGGGCTACTACAACCGGCCCGAGGAGACGGCCGCGGCCATCGTGGACGGGTGGCTGCACACGGGCGACATCGCGCAGACGGACGAGGACGGCTACATCTACATCGTCGACCGCATCAAGGACCTCATCATCGTCGGCGGGCTCAACGTCTACCCGCGCGAGGTGGAGGAGGTGCTGTTCGAGCACCCGAAGGTCGCGGAGGCGGCGGTCGTCGGTGTGCCCGACCGGCTGCGCGGCGAGGTGCCCGTGGCCTACGTCGTGCTCAAGGATCCGGCCGACAAGGACGAGACGCACCACAAGGAAATCCTGCGGTTCTTGAAATCGCGGCTGTCGCAGTACAAGCTGCCGCGCCGCGTGCATTTCATCGACGCGCTGCCGCGCAACAGCTCCGGAAAGGTGCTGAAGCAGGAGCTGCGCGACAGGAAGGAATCTTGAGGGAGTTCAAGGAGGGATCATGGGGGTAGGTTTACGCAGAGAGCCAAAGGCTCGAACGGTTGGCAGGATTTACGAAAACGATTCAGACCCGGGGATGCCCGCGCTTGTTTTCAAGGGGCGCGAGTGGACCTACGGGGCGTTCGGCGACGAGGTGGTCGCGTACGCAAATTTCTTCAAGGGCGAGGGGCTGGCGCCGGGCGATCCGGTGCTCCTCGACGCGCCGAACTGCCCGGAGTTCCTCTTCACCTATCTGGGCGTCGTGCGGAACGCGGGCATCATCGTGCCGGTCAACCCGATGTACACCCTCCGGGAGCTGGCTTTCACGGCGAAGGACTGCGGCGCCAAATACCTGGTCATCGGCGCGGGCGTCCTCGCGCAGCACGCGTTCACGGAAGGGCAGCTGGCGGGCGAGCTCGGCGTGCGGGTGATTGTTATTGATGACGATTTCCGGGAGCGGGTGCAGGCGGCGGCGCGCGAGGATTTCGACCTCGTGGATGATGCGGGAAGCGTCTCCACCTACCTGTACACGTCCGGCACGACGGGCTTGCCGAAGGCGGCGATGCTCACGCACGACAACCTCGTGATGAACGCGGCGCAATGCGACACGGCGTTCGACATGCGCAGGGGCGACCGGCTCATCCTCGCGCTGCCGCTGTTCCACTCGTTCGGCTTCACGGCCATCGCGCTCACGGCGCTCTACGCGGGGGCGTGCATCGTCCTGCTCGAGGGGTTCCAGCCGCAGGCGTTCATCCAGGAGCTGGTGGCGCAAAAGGTCACCATCCTCATCGGCGCGCCCGCGATGTACACCGTGCTCGTGAACGCGGGCCGGCAGAACGTGCAGTTCCCGGACATCCGCATGGTTGCGTGCGGCGGGGCGGCGCTCCCGCTCGACACGATCAAGGGCATGCAGGAGACGCTGGGGCTCGAGGTGGTCGAGGGCTACGGGCTGACGGAGGCGTCGCCGTGCAGCGTGTTCAACCCGCTGTACGGGGTGCACAAGCCGGGGTCCATCGGCCTCGCCTTCCCACTCATGGAGGCGAAGATCGTGGGCGCGGACGGCGGCGAGCTGCCCCCGGGCGAGCCCGGCGAGCTGCTGCTGAAGGGGCCGAACATCATGAAGGGCTACTACAACCGGCCCGAGGAGACGGCCGAGGCCGTCGCGGGCGGGTGGCTGCACACGGGCGACATCGCGCAGACGGACGAGGACGGCTACATCTACATCGTCGACCGCATCAAGGACCTCATCATCGTCGGCGGTCTCAACGTCTACCCGCGCGAGGTGGAGGAGGTGCTGTACGAGCACCCGAAGGTCTGCGAGGCGGCCGTCGTCGGCGTGCGCGACTGGATGCTCGGCGAGGCGCCCGTGGCGTTCGTGGCGCTCAAGGACCCCGCAGACAAAGAGGAAGTCGACTACGAGGCGATCATCGACTTCCTCAAACCGCGGCTCGCGCAGTACAAGCTGCCGCGCCGCGTCACATTCGTAGACGCGCTGCCCCGCAACAGCTCCGGGAAGGTGCTGAAGCAGGAGCTGCGCGACTACCGCCCCGGGTGACTTACGCCTTCACCACCGGGAACTGGATCTCCGTCAGCCACTCCTCCGCGCTGTCCTTGTTCCAGATGCCGTCGATGTAGCTTTCGCGCGGCTCGCCCGCGGGCTTGTACCCGTTGGCGCCGACCCACGCCGTGAGCGCCGCGTACGCCGCGCCGAGCTGCTCGTACGGCCCCTTGTGGTAGACGGACGCCACCGACGCCGCCGGCATCTCCTTGAACACCACGCCGTCCGCGTCCTTGCCGCGCGACGTCACCGCCTGGCAGATCTCGATGTCGATGTCCTTCTCGCGGTACTCCCCGTCATGGTAGACGATGAAGCAGTACTCCGGGTCCGCGCATTTGACGCCCGGGTTCGCCGCCGCCACCTTCGCGCCGACCTCCGGCATCAGCGACATCAGATCCCCGTACGCGGGGACGACCGTCCGGTACGAAAACACCGTGCACGCCGGGACTTCTTTCACAACAACCTGATAACTCATATCGATACCCTCCTTCTTCTGTGAGATGTAGTGGTGCAGCCTGGTCAGCCGGTCCTCGAGCGAATGCAGCTCCTCCTCCAGCTCGGATTTCCGCCTCTCCACGATCCCGTCGTCACCTTGGCCACCGATGACGGCCGCGATCTCGGGGATGGAAAACCCCATCTGCCGCAGCGCGAGAATCTCCTGCAACCGGAAAAGCTGCCCGGTCTCGTAGTACCGGTACCCCGTCCACTCATCCGTCCGTGCCGGTACCAAAAGCCCGACCTCGTCGTAGTAGCGGATCGTTTTCACGGTCACTTTCCCGAGTTTTGAAAATTCTCCGATGCGGTGCATTTCGCCGATTCCTCCTTCCAGACTGTGCTGATATCATCACTCTACAATCTCCCCCAGCGGGAGAGTCAAGCCGATTTTAGAAAAAAATTTTATGATATGATAACAATAATGGACGGGCAGCATTTTGTCTACATCGCCGAATGCGCGGACGGCTCGCTCTACGCCGGCTATACGACGGATCCGGAGCGGCGCATCGCTACGCACAACGCCGGGAAGGGCGCCAAATACACGCGCAGCCGACTGCCCGTGCGGCTTGTCCATACCGAGGGCTACGCCACGAAGCCCCTTGCCATGAAGCGCGAGGCCGAGATCAAACGCATGACGCGGGGGGAAAAGCTGCGGCTGATCCGGGCCTGCGCAGGGCGCTGAGCGCTATCCCTTCTGCATCTCCAGGACTTCCTTTGTGGACGGGCTGACGACCCCTTGGACCTGGCAGCCGCGCGCCTCGATCGCGTTCACCGCCCGCTGCGCCGTGTAGCCGCCGCGCCCCGAGACGACGATGAGGATGACGCGCCTCCCGGCGGGGAGCAGGCCGATGATCGCGTTCACGGCCGGCGCGGGGTTGCCCCCCCAGATCGGCCCGGCGATGTAGATGTCGTCGTATTGCGAAATGTCCGCGTCCGGCGGGACGATCTCCGAGGCCTTGCCGCCGGCCGCCTGGATGCAGCCGGGCAGGAAGGCCGAGAGCTTGCTGCGCTGCTTCTTCTCGAAAACCTCGATGAGGTCCGATCCCGTCGACTGCGCCAGGCCCTCGCAGTATTTGCGCGTGGTGCCGCCCAGCGAATAAAATAGAACCGCTTTTGCCATGATTCAAAACCTCCGTTTTTTCTCCACTATGCTTCCGTGAAGCTGAAGCGCTGCCGCAGGCCGGCCTTCTCCACCTCGAACACGACCGCCCCGTCGCGGGACACCTGCCGCTCGACGACCGCCTCGGGATCGTCCAAATAGATGCGGACAAACTCCTCGACATCGTCCGTCTCCACGGTGCGGATGTCCACGTCGCGCATCTGGTTCCCGGAACAATTATTGAAAATCTCGCGTATCATTTCGTATTCTTTCTTCATATATATAAGTATACCATATGTGACCCACACGGGGGCTTGACAGGGGCGCGAAAATATGGAATAATATGGAATATGAATATGGAAACGCAAGTAGGCCTTGACCTCCTGAAAAAGCATTTTGGATACGACGCCTTCCGCGAGGGGCAGGCGGAGGTGATCGGCGCGCTGCTGGCGGGGCGGGACGCGGTGGCCATCATGCCCACGGGCGGCGGGAAGTCGGTGTGCTACCAGCTGCCCGCGCTCCGGATGCCCGGCGTGGCGGTCGTGGTCTCGCCGCTCATCTCGCTCATGGCGGACCAGGTGCGGTCGCTGCGGGAGGCGGGCATCCCGGCGGCCTTCCTGAACAGCAGCCTGGACGCGGGCGCTTTCGGCGAGACCGTGCGCGCGGCGGCGGCGGGGGCGTACCGGCTGCTGTACGTCGCGCCGGAGCGGCTCGACACGGCGCCCTTCCTGGAGCTCGCCAAAAGCCTCGACGTGTCGCTCGTCGCGGTGGACGAGGCGCACTGCATCTCGCAGTGGGGGCAAAACTTCCGGCCTTCGTACCTGAAGATTGCAGACTTCATCGCACAGATGCCCCGGCGGCCGGCCGTGTCCGCCTTCACGGCGACGGCCACGCTGCGCGTGCGCGAGGACATCATCCGGGCACTCGGCCTGAAAGACCCCCTGATCGTCATCTCCGGCTTCAACCGGCCGAACCTCTACTTCGAGGTGCGCAAGCCGCAAAGCAAGGAGCGGGAGCTGCTTTCGTTATTGAAAAAAGAGGGGGCTGGCGGGCGCAGCGGGATCGTCTACTGCGCGACGCGCAAGACGGTCGAGGCGGTGCACGGGGCGCTGCTGAAAAAGGGCGTTGCGGCGGTGCGCTACCACGCGGGGCTCCTGGACGCGGAGCGGCACGGGAACCAGGAGGATTTCCTGTACGACCGCGCGCAGGTGATGGTCGCGACGAACGCGTTCGGGATGGGGATCGACAAGCCGGACGTGCGGTGGGTCGTGCACTACAACATGCCCAAGAGCGTGGAGGCTTACTACCAGGAGGCCGGGCGCGCGGGGCGCGACGGGGCGCCGGCGGCGTGCTACCTGTTCTACAGCGCGGCCGACTGGCAGACGCAGCGGTTCCTCATCGAGCGCGGGGCGGAGGAGAACGCGGAGCTCTCGGCGGCAGAGCGGGATGCGGTGCTGGAGAAGGACATGCGGCTGCTGCGGGACATGGCGTACTACGCGAAGACCGAGGCGTGCCTGCGGCGGTATATCCTCTCGTATTTCGGGGAGCGGGGGGATGCGCGGTGCGACAACTGCGGCAACTGCTGCCTCTCGTTCGAGGAGACGGACGCGACGGCGTGGGCGCGGGCGGCGCTCAACTGCGTGCACCAGATCTGCGCGCGCGGGTGGCCATTCGGCAAGACGATGGTCGCGGACGTGCTCGCGGGCGCGGGCAACGAGAAGGTGCGGCGCGCGGGGCTCGCCGGGCTCAAGACGTTCGGGCTGCTGTCGGAGCTGCCGCAGCGGAAGATCATAGACCTGCTCGACGCGATGGAGCAGGACGGGCTGATCGAGGTGTCGGCCGACCGGTACCCGGTCGTGACGATCGGGGGCGAAGCGGGGCGCGCGAAGGAGGCGGGTTTCCGCTACGTGGTGCGCGTGCCGAAACGGGAGGAGAAGTCAGAGAGGGCGGAGGCGGGCGCGAAACGCCCAAAGGGGCGCGGCGCTGCGGCAGGCGCGGGCACGGCGTCGCGCGAAGGCGCGCCGTATTCCGAAGAGCTGTTTGAACTCCTGCGCACGCTGCGGCGTGAGCTCGCCGAGGAGGCGGATATCCCGGCCTTCGTGGTCTTCCCGGACGCCGCGCTCATCGATATGTGCCGCGTGCTGCCGCAAAACGAGGAGGAATTTCTGTCTGTGGCCGGCGTCGGGCAGGCAAAATGCGCGCGGTACGGGCCGGCGTTCCTCGAAAAGATCCAAGAATGGTCCAAAAAAAAGTAAACTGAACCACAAAAAAAGTGGTCAACCCCCGCCTGTTTTTTTCCGCCGGGAATAGGTATCCTTTTCCCATATGGGGGTGCGTAATACGTGTTAGAATCCAATATTCGAAATCAGTTGTCCCTTGCAGTTCTATGGATGGCGATCCTGATCACCGCAGCAATGCTCTTCACCGAATACGGCGCGGACGCCTGGCGGTACCGCCAGACGGCGGTTTCCGCGTCGGTGTCGGACGCGGATGCGGGCTCGGCGGCGGGCGCGATCCCTAAGGGGGCGCGGCTCGAACTGAAGCCGATGGACGTCTTGGACGGGGCGGGCGGCCGCCGGGCGGCGGTGCGCGCCTCCGAGGGGAACCTGTTCTACCGGATGCTCGAATCGGAGGGCCCCGCGGTGCTCGACTTGCCGGTCAAGGGGAGCCTTGGCACCAAGGCGAAAGACCGCGACGTCATCCCGCAGGAGGCGCTGGAGGAGATCGCGGCGCTCGACGCCGCGCTGACGTACGAGACGATGGTCGCGCTCCCGCTGGACATCACGCTGCGCGACCGGATGACCGGGGAAGCGGTGCAGCCGGAAGGCGAGGCCATGGTCACGCTGGGCGTGCCCGCGGGCATGAGCGGCCGGCACACGGCGGTATGGCGCATCGAGGGCGACGGGGCCCCGACGCCGATCGCGTCCTCCGTGGACGCAGGCACGATCTCCTTCACCACGACGCATTTCTCGCGCTACGTCATCACGGACCTGCCGGCGGAGCTGGCGCAGGCGACGGTGCTCACCGCCTCGGACGTAGGCAAAGAGCTGTCAGCCGGAAAGGTTTACACCATCACGCAGGACGTGACCATCGACGGCACGGCGGCCGGCACCAACGGGCTGGTCGTGTCCCGCGATACCGACGGGGACAGCCCCGCCGCGCTCTATATCCCCGAAGGCTGCACGCTCACCGTCATCGGCGGGACGACCGCGGCCGGCGCGGGCAAGGCCGCGATCCTCAACCGCGCGGGCGACGCGCTCGCCCTGTACGGGAGCGGCACGCTCGACCTTCGCGGCGGCAGCGGCAGGAGCGTGGACAATGGCGGCGACCAGGCCCGTGCGGGCGCGGACGCCGCGGACGGATTGGAGGGCCGGATTGAAGCCGATGTGCGGCAGGCCTCGGGGGAGGCCTACGGCACAGACTTCGCCGTGGGCGGCGGCGCAGGCGGGGCCGGCGGCAACGGCGGCGGCGGCGGCGGGGCCGGCATCGGGACGGATGGCGGCGCGGGCGGCCTCGGCGGCCTGGAAACCGCAGGCTCCACCCTGGGTGCCTATGTTGGCGCCGGTGCGGAAAGCGTCACGCCGGCCTCCGCAAACGGCACGCGCGGGCGCGACGGGAAAAGCGGCACGGCGTCCATGGCGGCGGGCGCGGTCTATGTGTGCGACGAAGTCCTGGTGCGCGGGGCCGGCGGCCCCGGCGGCGCGGCGGGGCAGGGCGGCGCCCCCGGGGAGGGCGCCACGCACGAGGAAGTCGCCTGGACGGGCTGGGCGAGCTTTGACATCCACGCGGCGGGCGGCGGCGGCGGCGGCGCGGGCGGCGCAGGCGGCGCGGCTCCGCTCGTAGGCTCCGGCGGCGCGGGCGGCGGCGGCGGCGGCTCCGGCGGCGCGGGCGGCATCCAGATCTACGACCCCCAGCCGGAGGGCGAAGGCACCAGGATACACCATATCGGGAGCTACCCTGCGGGCGGCGGCGGGCAGGGGGCTGCCTTTGACGGCGAGGCCGGCCAGCCGGAAGCCCAGGGCGTGCTGGACGCCACGGACGAAGGCGTCTTCGGCACGAGGAGCGCGGCGGCGGCCGGCGGCAGCGGCGGCGAGGCCGGCGAAGCGGCCGCGTCCGCGGACGGCGGCAGCCTGTGGATCGCCGCGTCGGCAAAGGTCGAGGCCGGCTATCGGCAGGAAAACGCGGCTGGCGGCCAGGCGGCAGCGCGGGAAAAGGACGGCGCCGGGGAAACGGCGCAGACCTACACGATCACTTTCCGGCTCCAGACCCCGCCGGCCGGCTCGGACCCCACCGAATGGGACGCGCCGGAGGGCGGCAAGATCGAGGCCACCCTGGGCCTCAACCCCAACGACGCAGCCGGGCGCGCCTTCAAGCCGGCCCATAGAGGCTGGCGGTTCGAGGGCTGGTTCACGGCAGAAAGCGGCGGCAGCCGTGTTATTGATTCCGACGGCTATTTCCTCAAAGGCGCGTCGGCCAAGGGCTCGGCCTATACGACCCAGAGCGGCGCGTGGGCCTGGGCGGGCGACGTCACGCTCTACGCGCAGTGGTCACCTGGGGTCTTCGACTTCGAGCTGCTGGCGCTGACCCCGGCCGACCAGAAGGGCACGAGCTCGGGCACCGGGCACATCTACCTGAAATACGATACGGGCTGGTTTGCGAACCAGACGGCGGTCAAGCCGCTGCATACGATCGATATCCCCGTCTACCCCGGCTATGTGTTCGCCGGCTACTTCACGGAGGAAGGCGGGCGGGGCGACCAGGTCATCGCCCCCGACGGCAGCGTCGACGCGGCGGCGAACCTGCTCGACGCGTCGGCCCCCCTCTACGCGTTCTGGAAGGTGGAGCCCAAGCCGGCGCAGGTCACGGCGCGCCTCGACGACGCCCCCTACGAGGGCGCGGAGGTGTCGCTCTGGCAGGACGGCGAGCAGCGCGCGTTGCTGCGCGAGGACGGCGCGGGCGTCTATGTTTGCTCCGGCCAGGCGAAGGGCGGCGTGCCCGGCGTCGAGGTCGGCGCATACGAAGTCTACGTGGACGGGCGTGGGACCGGCGTGACGCTGACGGTGGACACGAAGAAAGAAGCAAAGGCGGAACTCGATTTTTATACAATAACAATAGACGCGAGCCTCGACGGCGCGGCCGCGGACCTCTCGCCGGTCGAGCTTGGCGTGGACGGGGCGGCCGTCCTCGAGCTCCCCTACGACGAGGAGGGCGGCAACTACCACGCGCCCATCCTGCGGGGGACCGGGCGGGGCGCGGTGAACACCTACGAGGTGTACGTGCAGGGCAGGCGCGTCGGCGGCAGCCTTTCGATCGATATCAGGGACCCGCAGCAGCGCGCGCGCACCCTGCCGTTCTACAAGGCGACGGTCCGGATCCTTGCCGACGAGCTGTGGGAGGACGCGGACGTCACGCTGTGCCAGGGCGGCGCCGCCAAATACGGCCTCCCCCTGGCGGGCAGCGCCGGGAACCTGGCGACGTACAGCCTGCCGGTGCTCGGCGACACCGGGGATGACGCCTATGAAGTCTACATCGACGGGGCCGACGCCGGGGTGGCGCTGGCGCTGGACGCGGACGGGTACGCAGCGACCCCGCGGCAGACGTCCGGGGCTGCGGTGTTCTACGAAGCGTCCGTGGCCGTGAAGCGCGACGGCGAAAACCTGGAGGGCGCGAGCGTCCTGCTCGTGGACGGCGAGCGGGAGGCGTACACGCTCGGCTGGTCGCCGGAGGGCGCTGCCTTCACGGAGCGCCACGTGCGGAAATGGACGGACGGCGGGGGCGGCGAACGCGCCTACAGCGTGCGGATCCCCGGCGTGGCCGCCGAGGGGGCGCCTGGCGTTTTCGTCGACAGCGAGCGGCCTGAGGCGGTGGTGGAATGTTATTCGGTCACCTATATGGACGGCGCGGACGTCTATCTCACGCAGACCGTGCAGCGCGGCGGCCTCGCGCAGGAGCCGGGCAGCCCCTACCACCCGGATCTGGCGTTTGCGGGCTGGTACACGGCGCCAGGCCCAGCGGCGGGCGAGGGGGCCGGGGAGGCCTACGACTTCGCCACGCCGCGCGGGGAGCCCCTCGTGCTCTATGCGGCGTACGGCGCGCGGGCTGCGGAAAGCGGCGATGCTGCGGTGCCCCTTCCGCCGGGCGATGGCGCGGGCGGCGAGGGCGGCGCGGGCGGCACGGGCGGCCTGGGCCAGGCGGCGGCATCCGGCGGCGAAGGCGCGGAGGCGGCGGCCCTGGAAGCGGACGCGGCGCCTGCTTACTACGACTGGACGGTCCTGGTGGACACGAAGCTGGACGGCGCGCCCGCCGACTGCGAGGAGGTCCGCCTCGTCCCCGTGGGGGCGGACGGCCCTGCGGCCGGGAAGGTCCTCGGCAAGGACGGCACGGGGGCGTACAAGGACACGATCCGGACGGCGTCCGCCGAGGGCGGCGAGGAAAAATACGAGGTCTGGGTGGACGGCGAGCCGTCCGGGAAGACCGTGCGCTATGCGGAGGGCCCCGACAACTACGCGGAGGTCAGCCGCTGGACGGTGCGGGTGCGGACGCTCGCGGGCGGCGAGCCGGCATCGGCGCCCGGCGCGGGCACGCTGCGCGCGTACGGGCAGGGCGAGCTGGACGAGCTGGCGCTCCGGCAGGTGTCCGTAGGCGTCTATGAAAAGGTGTATTTCGAGAAGAAGACGCTGCCGTTCCTCGCGGACATCACCTACCGGGTCTACTTCGACGGCAAGGACACGGGCCTGGACGTGGCGTTCTCCGAGGAGGGGCGCGAGGCGTCCCTGGAGCTGGAGCTGCCCGCCGCGCCGGACGACCGCGTGCGCAGCGGGGCTGCGCCGGGCGGGCAGGGCGCAGAGGATGCGGCCGGAGGCGCGCGGGATGCGCGGGACGCCGGCGGCACGGCTGGTGAAAACGCCGGGGGCGGTGAAGACGCCGGCGGCACGGCTGGCGAGGGCGCCGGGGACGCCGGCGAAAGCGGGACAGGCGCGGCCGACGCCCCGCGCAAGGCGACCGTGACCTTCGAAACCGGCGGGCACGGCGCGTACACGCCGTCAGAGCGCATCGTCGCCGTCGGCAAGCCGCTCGCCGCGGACGCCCGCAGCTTGGACCCCGGCGCCGATGAGGCCTACGATTTCGGCGGGTGGTACCAGGACGCCGCGTGCACCCAGGGATATCTTTGGGACGTGGAGGAAGACCCCGTCCGGGGGGACATGACGCTCTACGCAAAATGGACGATCAAACGCCATGAGGTGCTTTTCGATATGGGTGCGGCCGGTCCGGGCGAAGGCGGGGCGGCGGCAGCGGAAACGCAGACGGTGAACCATGGCGGGCTTGCAGCCCGCCCGCAGGCCGACCCCACCGCAGCGGGGCTCGTCTTCACCGGATGGTACAAGGACGGGGCGTGCACGGCGCCGTGGGATTTTTCGGCCGACACGGTGACGGATGCAACAACAATCTACGCGGGCTGGGCGGAGGACGCCGACGCCCTGCCGGCAGAGGATCCGGCCCCCGACGCCGAAGCGCCAGCCGTCACGCTCAACGCGGGGTGGCCGGGCGCCCTGTTCGCCGTGCGCTTTGAGATGAACGGGCACGGGGCGCAGATCGAGCCCATCTACGCCTACGCGGGGGAGGCGCTCGACGCGCCGGTGCCGGTGCCGCACGAGACAGGGTGGACCTTCGGCGGCTGGTATACGGACAAGGCGTGCAGCGCGGAAAGCCGCTGGACCTTCGGCGACGGCGGGTTCCGTATGCCGTCGGGGGACCTGACCCTCTACGCAAAATGGGCAGTGAATACATGGGGCGTCGACTACCTGCCGAACGGCCATGGCGGCGGCAGCATCTTCGATGTGCTGGAAGACGTGCCCTTCGGGACGAGGCTCCGGGAGCCGATCAAGGACCCGGCGGACGACGAGTACCTCTTCCTCGGCTGGTACAAGGATCCTTCCTGCGCACCCGGCACGGAGTGGGTTTTCGCGGACGACACGACACCGGACCGCGACCTGAAGCTCTATGCGGGCTGGCGCGCAAAGGACGCGGTCGAAGTGAAATACGACCTGAACGGGCAGGAGGGCCGGGTCCCGTCCACGTGGCTGGTGCCCGGGCAGACGATCCCGGCGCCCGCGGCGCCTTCGGCGCCGGGCTACGCCTTCGGCGGCTGGTTCAAAGACAAGTCGTGCTCGGACAGCAAGGTTTGGAATTTTGAAAGCGAGAAGGTCCCGGAAGGCGGGGTGACCTTGTACGCGAAATGGGTGTCTATGGAAGTGCCTTTGGAAGCGCCGGCGGAAGGGGCCACGGAAGCGTCGGCGGAAGGGCTGGCGGAAGCGCCTGTGGAAGCGCCAGAGGCGGAAGGGCAGGCGGAAGCGCCCGTGGCAGCGCCAGAAGCAGAAGCGATGGCGGCGGCGCGGGTGCAGATGCAGACGGCCTTGTTATTGCCAGAACCAGTGCCGCGCGTCGCGTCGTCGATGCCGGAGGCGTACACGGTGCATTATGACGGGAACGGCCACGGCGAGGCGCCCGCGGACAAGACCGCCCTGTCCGGGCTGCCGATGCCCGCCGCGCCGAGCCCGGATCCCACCGAGGAAGGCTGGGTGTTCACGGGGTGGTACAAGGACCAGACGTGCACCGTGCCCTGGGATTTCAAGAACGATGTGACGCCGGAGCTGCCCGGCACGGGCAAGGTGGTCGTATGCTTCGCCGGCTGGGCGCCCGAAGGCAGCGGCTTCGTCCGCTTCAACCTGAACGGCCACGGCGAGGGCGACGCGCCGGCGACGCAGGCCGTCCCGGCCGGCGGCTGGGCGGAGGAGCCCGTGCCCGCGCCGCACGAGGACGGATGGACATTCACCGGCTGGCATACGGGCTGGCGCACGGACGTCGCCGCGGCGTGGGATTTCTCGGCGAATACGATGTCGGACCCCGCCCGCACCATCACCCTCTACGCGGGGTGGGAGCTCAACCGGTACAAAGTGTACTACGACCTGCAGGGCAGGGGGGTCGGCACCGAGCCGATCAACCCGACGATCACCTTCGGGGAAGCGGTGGCGCGCCCGGCGGGCGACCCCGTGGCGGCCGGCTGGGTGTTCATGGGCTGGTATCAGGACCCCTCCTGCTCTGACGGGGCGGAATGGGTCTTCAAAGACGGCACCTACGGCGCGGGCGGCACGGGCGGCGTGCCGGGCACGATGCCGGCGCACGATCTGCGGCTGTACGCAAAATGGCGCTCCACGAGCGCGCACGCCGTGACCTTCGTGGCCGGGGGCGCGGCGGAGACGCCGCCGGAGCAATACCTGTCCGTCGGGGACTGGGTCAGCGAGCCGGTGCCGGCGCCGGTGGCAACCGCGGAAGGGTACACCTTCTCCGGGTGGTACCGCAGCGAAACGTTTGAAGAGGCGTCGCAGTGGAACTTCCTGGTGAACCGGATGCCGGACGCGGACCTGACGCTGTACGCCCTTTTCCAGTCGGCATCCGGGGAACCGCTGCAAAGCGGCGCCCCGAACGGCGAGGCGCAGGCTTCCCTCGCGCTCCCCGTCAGCTTTGGCTGGGAGGACGTGCCGCGCTATAGCGGCGCGGGGGATGTGCTTCAGAAGGGTTCGTCTGCGGCGGCCGGGCCGGAGCCCCTGGAGATCCCCGGGTTCCCGGAGCTGCAGGCGTTCCCGGTGCTTCAGGCGTTCCCGGAGCTTCAGGCGTTCCCGGGGCCGGGCCTCAGCGATATTTCAGCCCGGCGCTGAACGCCTTCGCCGCCTCTTCGCCGGGCGCAAGGTACTGGTTGACATTGGCGCCGAAGGTGATGACCTTCCCGTCGGCCCAGGGGTTCGCCCCGGCCGCGGCGAGCGCCTCGTCGACCTTGATGTCCTTGATCTCGCCGACGAACAGCACGTGCGAGCCGAGCTCGAGCGACTGCGTGACGACGCATTCGATGTTCACGGGGAACTCCTCGACATACGGCGCGTCGACAAACTCCGCCCGCACGGGCGTCAGCCCGGTCTTCGCAAATTTGTCCGCGTCGCGGCCCGAGACGATCCCGAAGTAGTCCGCCTCCGCGGCGTACTGCGCGGACGGCAGGCTGACCGTGAAGGCCTTTTTCAGCAGCAGGTTTTCATAGGTCAGGCGTGACGGCCGCACGGATACGGAGAGCGCGGGCGGGTCCGAGGCCGCCGTGCCGCCCCAGGCGAACGTGGCCACGTCCGGGGCGCCGTCTTTCCCATACGTGCCGACGATGAAAACAGGGTTCGGGAAAGTGGCGGGCTGGGCGCCGATGCTTTTCTTCATGATACACCTCCTAAAATGTGCATAAGCTGGCAATTGGATATCCTGCCTCTATATTACCACATATCCGCGTCCCCATGACACACCCATGACACACGCATGACACACGATGTGTCAAATTATACGTCCCCATGACACACCCATGACACACGGCAATGTGGTATACTCCATTCATTAGGAGGAAAACCCTTTCGATGGCCGGGATCATCAAGCGTAATTTTGTTGCACCGAGCGCGGACGCAAAAGCGCCGTGGCAGATGTCCGCAAAAGAGCTGTGCGCGTACAGCCTCGGCGACCATGAGCCGATGGGTTGGCGCAAGGCGTATTTCGCGGAACTCTACAGGCGCATCGCCGCACTGGGCACTGGCGCCCCGGCCTGCGCCCCCTTCCTCGAGGCCCTGTCAACCAAAATGGCTTACAGGGACAGGATGGCGTTCGTCTACAACGAAGACGCGTGGATGCGTTATGGGGGGAATCAGCATGCAATCGCCATGCCGGGCAACCGCGATTCGAATAATAATACGAAAGCGTTGCTGCTTGGAATTTTGTCGAGGTACGAAAACCTTCCCCCCGAAGGCGTGAGCAAGGATGACTTCCTGACGGAATACGTGGCCGGCCGGGGGTGCAGCTATGTCGTAGCCGCCAACGCCATCATGGTCGAGTTTGCCGGCAGGCCAAAGGAATTCGAAGAGAAGTTCGGCTTCCCGCTGTACCGGATGGAGGGCGGCCAGCCGTTATTCCATTTCGAGGCTTTGACGGTGGACTATTACTGCTCCGCGTACTTCATCCCGCAAGAGGAGATCCGCAGTGGCCGCGTCGAGCACGGGCCGGGCGCGGACGGCATACTCAACACCATGGACGACATCGTCAAGGTCAAGCAGCCGGACGGGACGTGGTGGGCATACGCAAGCCCAAGCTCCGACGGCGTACCCGGCGCGCTGGGGGACGGGCAGAACGCGATGGAGCTGTCCGCCAATCTCGAAAAATACCTGGCCGGCAAAGGCATTCCCGCGACGGTATCGGGCAAGTTTGTCGATCTTGCGGAAGGGGGCAGGGTCGATGAAGAGGGCCTGGAAAGCCTGCGGGAAGCGCTGGCCGATGGAAAATCCGTCGTCCTGCGCATATCCCCAACCCGCATGCGGGGGGCAAGCGGCGCGCTGGCCACGTTTTCCGACAATGTGCATGATGTGACGGTGACCGCGGTGGACAGGGCGGGGAACCTCACCGTCTCGTCGTGGGGCGCGCGATACGCAATCCTTGCTGCGGATTTCGCGCAATACAGCAGCACGACAGCGGGGCATTACCCGGACAGCGGCGGCAACCCCGTCATGGACACCTGCAGCATTGGCTATCAAACGATCAGGTTCCGATGAGGCGGGCATGAAAGGGTTTCGGGGCAAAATCATCGGCATCGGCTTGTGCGGCATCCTGATGGGTGCGGGCGGCTGCGTGGATGCCGGCACGTCGCAGACGGCGTGGGACGAGGGGGGCTCTGCCTCGGCTGCGGCCCGCGCCGATGAGGGCGCGTACCCCGGCAACTACATCGACGAGTACACGAGGGAGATCATGGCGCGGGAAGACGCAAGCTGGCCGGAGGGCTATGGGCCGGTCCTCTGCGGCTACGCGCATGCTTTGTCGAGCAATTTCGCGGGCACTGGCGCGGGTGCTTCCGCATTTTATGCAGCAGCGATCCGGAGCATCGAGGAAGGGCGCGCCCCGGGGGCATTCTACGCGATCCAAGACATCGACGGGGACGGCGCGCCGGAGCTGATGATGGGCATCGCGTCCGCCGGCGACCGGGGGGACGCGGGTGGCGGCGGGGAAATCCAGTGGGTCATGGAAGACACCTGGTCCATCCGCGGCGGGGAGCCGGCACGCTACGAAGCCGGCGAGGAAGGGTACGGCGATTTCTTCTATAACAAGGACAGCCTCGAATGGGAGGAACTTTGCTATGATGCCACCGCCATCGTGAAGTACGGCGCCGGCCAGGAACCGGACGACGGCAACCCGGAGACGCCGGACATCTACACGGCAGGGACGGCGCGTTATACGGCCACCTCCATAGAGGACCGCCTGATCCGCAAAGGACCCGGGAAGGGCTACCCCGTCCTCACGGCCCTCGCGGAATGGACCTACGCCGTGGAAGTCGGCTACAACAGGGACAGCGCGGACTGGGTCTGTGTCGACTACGGCGGCCTGCAGGGCTGGATGGAATACCGCCATTTGCAAACGGTACCCGAAGTCACTGTCATCGAAGATGAGGCGGTGCCCCTGAAACCGGCCATCTACCTGTACCCGGAAGAGGCGACGGACGTCCTCGTCGAGCTCGACGCGGTGGGCGGCCGCCTCACCAGGACGGAGCCCGCGTACGGGGGTGGCTGGCGCGTGAGGGCCTACCCGGACGGCACGCTGGTCGACCGCTCCGGCGGCGTCTGGCCCTATCTGTTCTGGGAGGGCCGGGCACCGATGGCCTGCGACCTGTCGGAGGGTTTCGTCGTGAGGGGGGAGGACGCCGGGGCGTTCCTCGCCGGCACGCTCGCGGAGATCGGGCTGCAGCCGCACGAGGCGGAGGAGTTCATCGCGTTCTGGGCACCCAAGCTGCGGCAAAACCCGTACAACCTCATCTCGTTCCAGTACGAGGGCTACGAAGCGGCTTTCCCGCTGACGGTCACGCCCGCGCCGGACAGCGTGCTGCGGGTGTTCATGGCGTACAAGCCCCTCGATGCCCCGCCGGACGCCCCGGTGCCGCCGCAAACCTTCGCGCCGTTCTCCCGCAACGGCTTCACGGTGGTAGAGTGGGGCGGGTGCGAAGTCGCCTGAAGGCCGGTTTGTTTAAAACTCGCCTATCTTTTTCGGCGGGCTTTCCGCTTCGTTTTCGGCCGGCTCCCTCCAGTCGTATTCCGGCTCGTCTTTGATCCTCGCCAGCAGCTTGTGGAATCCGTCCGCCCTGTCTTTCGACAGGTCCTCGACCCAATACCCGGCCAGCATCTTCGGGACGTGCGCTTTGCAAAAGGGCTCGAAGCAGATGGGGATGTACTTCTGCGTGTTGACGTCCAGGTCGTCCGCGATCATTTTGGCTTCGGACCATACGCCGCTTGGCTCGTGGTTGTCCGCCTTGCGCGCGTATTCCGCCGAGCACACGATGATGACTTTGTCTTTCCTCAGGCCCTCCGTCATCAAGGCGGTCAGCTGGGGGAAATCCTTTTTCATCGTCAGATCCATATAGGAGTCGAATCCTTTCGCACGGAGCATATTGCAAAATGCCATGACTTTTTCCTGGTGCTTCTCGCTGTCCGTTGCATAGCTGATGAACACAGATATACGCGGAGGCACAAACGGCCGGTTCCGGCCAAAATAGCCCTCGAGCGCATCCAGCCGCCTGAGCTCGAAGGGTTTGCACGCGCCCCGGATGGCTTCGTATTCCGCCTGGGGCAAGGAGCGCGAGCCGGTCTTGCAGTATGCTGTCACCATGTCGGTGAAAAAGGCCCTTGCCCTTTGCGTCGCCAGCCCGTTGATGCACTTGTCGACGTGGTACAGCTCTTCGAACCTCTCCGTCCAGCGGACGCCGTCCCCCACCAGTATCCCGTTGAACATCCCGTATTTCTGCCCGGCGTTCGTTTTCGTGTGGAGGGCGCTGATGTACTCCCGCAAAGCGGGGTGCACGAAATAGTACCGGGTGCTCTTCGGCAGGCTCTGCGCCATGTCCTCGTACGGGGTCTTGAACTGCTGCCTTTCGCCTTTTTCGTCCCTCACGAGCACGCCGATCAGGCCCATGTTGTACAGGTCGCAGAAGGGGTGGCGCTCCGCCGGGCAGTGCGCGCAGTCGTCGGGGCACGCGTCGCCCTTGGAATTCCTGCACACCGCCTTCATCTCCTCGTAGGTCAGGATGTTGTATTTGATATGCGCGAGGAACTCGTCGAACATTTCTATATCCTTGAAGGAATGGAGCAGCATGCTCAGCTCGGCGTACAGGTTCTTGATGATCTCCTGCGAGGAGACCAGCCGCACCAGCACCTTGAGCCTCATCTGCCTTTCTTCCTTGCTTTCTTTGGGGTCGCCCTGCAAGTTTTCA
Organism: Eubacteriales Family XIII. Incertae Sedis bacterium; assembly: GCA_031272365.1. Lineage (GTDB taxonomy): Bacteria > Bacillota > Clostridia > Peptostreptococcales > Anaerovoracaceae > WRFF01. The sequence continues at coordinate 28,355 of JAISTX010000041.1, read as the reverse complement.
TGCAGTTTTCCGCAGAACTCGACAAAGTCCCTCGGCCTCCCGATCGAATACCGGAACATGAAGCGGAAGACGTTTTCCGGCTGGTGGATGATCGTGTTGGGGAACGTGTCGAACCCCAGAAAATCCTCCACGGTGTCTTTCTTTTCGTAGTACGAGACGAGGTGGTTGAGCAGATGCCGCAGATCCGTGTCGGTGTAGTGTATCGCTGTCACCGCCCCCTGGCTGGCGTTCGCGTTCCGCGAGCGGTGTTCCGCGTAGGCCTCCTGGCGGATGGACAGGTATATTTTCACGTGGCTGTTGCTGCGCATGATGTCCCACGCTGCCTCGAGCAGCCCCGCCTGGATGGGCACCCAGATTCCCGCATGGGCTTCCTCCAAGGCGTTGTCCAGCCGGTCGAGGAACAAAACCACGCCCGAGTTGATCTGCTTGAAATGCTCCCCCACGGTGTTGGCGACGCCTTCGAAAAAATGCAGCAGCTCCGTCTCCCGCATGGCCAGCAGCTCGTTGAACACGAATTCCACCGAGCGCGGGCTTTTCACAAGGTAGGAGAGCGTGGTCCTATGCCGCTCCGCCCTCGGCGGGGTGTCCAAGGCGATGTGCTCTTTTTCCCTGCTCATATGCGAGAGGACTGTCAGCTCTATCGTCATGGCCCATAGCTTCTTGCAGTACTCCCAGTCGGACAAGGCGTGTATGGTGTCCTCCGACAGGGATGTCTTGATGCTCTCTATGAACTCGACGTATGAATGCGACCCCTCCGGGATGAACGCGACGGAGGTGTTTTCCGAGTCGCTCCCCGAGTATTTTTGCTGCAGCAGGTATCTTTTGTATGCAAGCAGGAGGGTTTTCCCGATCCCTTTCGTCGCGATCACGAAGTACTTCGACTCGTCCTCCAGAAAATTTTTCACAGATTCGTTGCGGTATACGAAGGAATCGAAATTCTCATAGTACCTTATGTTCCCTGCGTCCGTCTCCCATCTGTGCGGCTTGAACTCCATGCCTTCTCTCCCCTCCGTGCAGCGACAACCTTCCCATGCAGTTTGTTCTGTCTTTAGGAGTGCATTTTATCATATAACGGTTCCTTTTGGCTGCCCTCCCGGCAGAGCCGCGCCGCCCGATTTGCAAACGCCCCCGCTGTGTGCGGAGCCCTACGGCATATGGTATACTCCTACCATGTTAGCGAAACGGATCATCCCCTGTCTGGACGTGCACGCGGGGCGCGTCGTGAAGGGCGTCAATTTCATCAATATACAGGACGTGGGCGACCCCGTCGAATGCGCCGTGGAATACGACCGGCAGGGCGCGGACGAGATCGTGTTCCTCGACATCACGGCGACGTTCGAGGAGCGGCGCACGATGGTCGACGTGGTGCGGCGGACGGCCGAGAAGGTGTTCGTGCCGCTGACGGTGGGCGGCGGCATCCGCACGGCGGACGATTTCCGGGAGATGCTGCGCGCGGGGGCGGACAAGGTCGGCGTGAACTCGGCCGCCGTGAAAAACCCGCAGGTCATCGCGGAGGCGAGCCGGATCTTCGGCAGCCAATGCGTCGTGCTCGCGATCGACGCGAAGCAGGTCTCAGGCGGCCGCTACGAGGTCTACATCGCGGGCGGGCGCACGCCGACGGGGCTCGACCTCGTGGAGTGGGCCAAGCGCGGGCAGGCGCTCGGCGCGGGGGAGATCCTCCTGACGTCGATGGACACGGACGGCACGAAGGCGGGCTTCGACCACGCGATGCTGCGCGCGGTGTGCGCGGCGGTGGACATCCCCGTCATCGCCTCGGGCGGCGGTGGCACGCTCGCCTCGTTCGCGGAGGTCTTCGAGGAGACGCCGGCGGACGCGGCGCTCGCGGCTTCGATCTTCCACTACGGCGAATACACGGTGGACGACGTGAAGGGCGAGCTGCGGCGGCGCGGCATCCCGGTGCGATAGAACATGCTCCCGGAAGAATACGACGAGATAGACTCCACGAACGACGAGGCCAAGCGCCGCGTCGCGGCGGCGCTCCGCGCCGGGGCCGCTGAGCCCTCCCCGGCGCTCGAGGCCCTCTTCGGCACGGCTGTCGCGGCGCGCCGCCAGACCGCAGGCCGGGGCCGCCGCGGCCGCGCCTTCCTCTCGCCCGGCGGCCACAGCATCTACATCAGCTACATCCTGAGGCCCTTCGGCAAATACGGGAACGGCGACCTGCTGACGCTCGCCGCCGCCGTGGCCGTCTGCCGCGCCATTGAGCGCGTCCTCCCGGCAGGCCCGGGGGCCCCGCCGGAAGCCGCCCCCCGGATCAAATGGGTCAACGACGTCTTCCTGGGCGGCAAGAAGATCTGCGGCATCCTCGCGGAGGCCGTGTCCGACCCCGGGACGAACCGCATCTGCGCGCTCGTCCTCGGCATCGGCGTCAACGCCGGCGTGCCGCCGGAAGCTTTCCCGGGGGAGCTGCAGCAGACCGCCGGCTCGCTGCCGCTGCCCAAGGAAAAACGCGCCGCTTTCATGGCGGCGCTGTCAGAGGAAGTTTTCTATTATTCGGGGCTCTGCGAGGGTGACCCGGACGCGGTGCTCGGCGCTTACCGCGCGCGGGCGCTCGACCCGGACGCCGCGGCGCAGGCCCTGGCGCAGGCCGCCCCGCCCGTCAGTCGTACATAGACGCGTCGTAATCCCCGTGCAGGATCGTGAAGCTGCGCTCGACCGCGGCGACCCCGCCGTCCGGGCTTTTGACCTCATAACGGATCACGTAGTCGCCCTCGGCGAGATTCTCGGGGTGGAGCGCCAAATCGGCCTCGCCGCCGCCGCTCTGGATGACGTCGCCGCCGGCGTGGGAGAGGGTCCAGCCCTCCACTTCCGCGCCCGCCGTGTGCACGACGATCTCCTCCTCTGCGGGGTTCAGGTGGCCGCAGGCGCACTCGCCGCCGATGAATTGGATCTCGGCCGCGACCGGTTCCGTGCCCGGGATCTCGACGGAGGCCATGGCCTCCGCGTCCGGCTGCGGGGTGTCGAGCCCGCCGTTCACGAGGAAGGCCGCCGTCAGGATGAGGGCTGCGATGACCGCGCCCGTCGCGGCTGCGACATGGCTCTGGGAGGAGCCCTGGTTGCCCGCGCCGAAACTGAAGCTGGATCCAGATCCCGAGCCCGAGCCCGAGCCCGAGCCCGAGCCCACGCTCGAGCCCGAGCCCGCCGCGTAGACGCCCGCCTCCGTGCCCGCGCCCGCGGCCGCAGCCCCGGCGCCCGCGACGCTGATGGCCGCCGCGATGCCCGCCATCGCCGAGCGGTGGAACGCCACGATGTCCACGCGCGACAGCTTGGCGTCCGCGTCGAGCGAGACCGCCATGGCCAGCGCCGGCTCCAAATCCTTCATGATCTTCCGTTTTGCCTTCATGATGTTCGTCGATACCGTACTCGTCGTGCTCCCAAGGGCCTTCGCGATCTCGCGATACGAAAACCCGTCGTAGTAGTGCAGGATCAACGCCTCGCGCTGCTTTTCCGGCAGCGCCGCGATGACCGCCAGGATCTTCTCTGTCCGCTCGCGGTCCTCCGCCGACAAGGCGGGGTCGCCCGCGCGCAGGTCGGAGGCAAGCGTCTCGGCGTAGTCGTCGATGTTGCCTTGCTCCTGCCCGCCCTTGCGGACGTTCAGATCCCTCATATGCTTGAGACACACAAATTTGACCAAGCGGTACAGCCAGGAACGGAATGCTTCCGGCTTCCGCAGCGTGTGGATGTTTTGATACATCGCGATGATGGCTTCCTGCGCAGCATCTTCCGCTTCGTCCGGATGGCGGATGTACCTCCTCGATTGGTATAAGATCGTCTTCGAATACTCGCGGACAAGCGCCTCAAACGCGTCCACGTCCCCCCGGATGGCCATCGAAACCAACGCAATGTTCTTTGTGTTGTCTCCTCCGTCCATTCAATAAGTACCTTTCCCCCGTGGTTTTACTGCCTCGAAAACGATATTTTCCCCGCCGCCTCAGGTGTCGCGGTCCGTCTGCCGCGCCTGCTTGAGGTTCCCCTGCTTCTCCATGCGCTCGCGCAGCAAGGCCTTCAGCTCGCCCGCCGTGACGCCGAGCTCGGCCATCATCACCTCGACGTGGTAGAGCAGGTCCCCGATCTCCCCGACCAGGGCCTGCCGCGCCTCCGCGCCGCCCGACTGCCGCAGGTTCTTCGCCGCGATGATCGTCTCGCTGCTCTCCTCCCCGACCTTCTTGAGGATTTTGTCGAGCCCCTGCTCGAAGAGGTAGGCCGTGTAAGACCCCTCCTCCTTCTCGTCCCGCCGTTTCAGCACGATTTCATAAAGCTCGGAAAGCAAATCCGCCATGCCCGTTCACCCTTCCTGCCCGGCATCCCGCGCGTACACCGGCGCCTGGTAGAAGCAGGTCCGGTTCCCGGTGTGGCACGCGGGCCCCGTCTGCTCGACCTTGACGAGCAGCGTGTCGTCGTCGCAGTCCCCCGTGATCGACACGACCCGCTGCACGTGCCCGGACTCCTCGCCCTTCTGCCACAGCCGCCCGCGCGACCGGCTGAAAAACCACGTAAACCCGGTCTCCAGCGTCTTCGCCAGCGACTCCTCGTTCATGTATGCAAGCATGAGCACCTCGCCCGTCCGCGCGTCCTGCACGATCGCGGGCACAAGCGCCTGCTTCAAAAAAAATTTCGTTATTTCTCCACAAGCCATCAGCCAAAGTATACCATATGATAGAATAATAATAATGACGCAATTGCTTGATTTTTTGAATGCGCACGCCGACGGCGCGCCGATCTCGTTCCATATGCCGGGCCACAAGGGGATGGCCGTCTTCCAGCGGTTCGGGTACGAGGGGTTTTTCCGGCAGCTGGCCGACAAGGACATCACGGAGATCCCGGGCGCGGACAACCTCTACGTCTGCGGCGGCGTCCTCGGGGCGCTCGCACGGCGGTACGCGGCGCTCTACGGGGTGCCGAAATCCTGGCTGCTCGTGAACGGCAGCACGGCGGGCATCCTCGCCGCGGTCCTCGCCGCCGTCCCCCGGGGCGGGAAGCTCATCCTCGCGGGCAACAGCCACAAGTCCGTGCACAGCGCCGTCCGCCTGGGCGGGATCCGGCCGGTCGAGGTGGCCACGCAGCCGCATGAGATCCCGGGCGCCGAGCGGATCGCCTACGCCTATGCGCAGGCGGGGTACAGCCCGGCAGGGGCGGTCGCCCCCGAGGAGGTGGAGCGGTTGGCGCAGGCCCACCCGGACGCCTCCGCTGTGATTTTGGCGAGCCCGAATTATTTCGGCGTCTGCTCCGACATTGCGGGGATCGCGCGGGTCTGCCGCAGTGCGGGCATGTCGCTGATCGTCGACCAGGCGCACGGGGCGCACCTGAAGTTTTTCGGGGACCATGGGATAGAGGGGTTCCCCCCGGCTGCGGAGGGGCAGGGCGCGGACCTCGTCGTGAACAGCACGCACAAGACGCTGGCGTCGTTCACGCAGAGCGCAGTGCTAAACCTCTGCACGGACCGGGTGGACCCGGCGAAGATCGAGGACGCCCTCGGGCTCGTCCAGAGCACGAGCCCGTCCTACCTCCTCCTGGCCTCGCTCGACCTGAACGCGCGCCTCATCGAGGGGCACGGGGACGTGCTCTTCCGCGAGTGGGCGGACAACCTCGCGCTGCTGCGGCCGTTCGCGCTGCGGGCGGACGACCCGACGAAGCTGCTCATCGACTGCCGCGCCTTCGGGCGCACCGGCGCGGAAACCGAGCGGATGCTGAACGAGCGGCACCGCATCTTCCCGGAGCTTTCCGCCGGGGACCTGCTGCTCTGCATGACAGGAATAGGCGGCACGCGCGCCCATTACGAGTCGCTGCGTGCCGCCTTGGAGAGTTTTTGCTAGTGGATGATCAGGCGCCGAAATACCGCTCGAGGAGCCCTTCGAAGCCCTTGCCGTGGCGCGCCTCGTCCTTCGCCATCTCATGCACCGTGTCATGGATCGCGTCATAGCCGAGCTCTTTCGCGCGCTTCGCGATGTCGAGCTTGCCCTGCGTCGCGCCGTGCTCCGCGACCTTGCGCAGCTCGAGGTTCTTCTTCGTCGAGTCCGTCACGACCTCGCCGAGCAGCTCCGCAAACCGCGACGCGTGGTCGGCCTCCTGGTACGCGTAGCGCATGAACGCGTCCGCGACTTCGGGGTAGCCCTCCCGGTCCGCCTGGCGCGCCATCGCGATGTACATCCCGACTTCCGTGCACTCGCCCGCAAAATTCATCTTCAGGCCCTCGACGACTTCCGCGTCCAAGCCCTGCGCAATACCGATCTTGTGCTCGTCCGCAAACGCGAGCTTCGCGCCTGCCGCCTGGACGGAGAACTTCTCCGCCGGGGCCCCGCACTGCGGGCATTTCTCCGGCGCCGCGTCGCCTTCATGCAGATAACCGCAAACACCACATACATACTTCGCCATCTTAACTTACCTCCTGTTTACAAATAACACCGTGTGGAAATGATATTTTAATCGGTTTCGGCGCCATGCGCAATAGGTTTCGCCAATGTTCCCGGTTTGCCGCCTGCCACCTCAGCCGTTTTTTTCTCTCTCTTTAATGTAGACTATACTACTCCACAAAACAAATGTCAAGAAGGTTTTCTGCATTCTGAGGGATTATTTTTTCCTTGAGCCCAACCATTCCGAAAATTTTCGGGGTGCACATACCCCAACGATAAAGATATTATACGCGAAAAAACCGTCTGCATACAATTCCGCTGAAAGATGAAAAATGGGGGAAGCGTTCGGGCTCGAAGAAAAGTTGCCGGAAAAAATGATGCTTCCTGCGGATTTGTGGGTATATACTGTAATACGATATGGGTGCGAACATGGCAAGGGCGCAAGGCAAGCGGTTTTTGGTTGCGCCTTGGGTTCGGATGGATGGAAAAGGTCAATGGAGAAACAAGGATCGATCATGACGGGTAGTGCGCGCATGGCGCGGCTGGGCCTGAGGGCTGTGCGGCTCCGGGCGGCGATGGTGATTGTCGCCGTCATCCTCGCTTGCTCCGTCTTCACGACCGTCGTCGGCATTTATTTCAGCACGCGGGAGATCTCGCAGTCTGTGTCCCAGGATCTGATCCTCGTTGGCCGCCTCGCCTCGGATATGATCGAGACCTCCATCACGAAGATCAAGGAGGACAACCTATACGTCGGCGCGATGGCCGCCCGGACCTATGCCGCGGAGGGCAGGGACGGGCTGAAGGCCGCGCTGGAGGGGGAGGTCGTCGCCGGGCCGAGCTTCGTCTCGCTCGCGGTCGTCTTCCCGGACGGCACGATCATCTCCTCGGAGAAGGAGGGCTACGGCTACGCGAAGCCCGGGGCGGGCGAGGCGCAGGCGTTCCTGGACGCGGCGCCGCTCGAGGGCGTCCTCCTCGGCGATATGGAAAAAACGGCGGACGGCGAGCCCGTCATCCGCGTCATCTCGCGGCTGCCCGAAGGCGCCGTCTTTGTGTCGACGCTGCGCGGGGATTATTTCGCGCAGCTCATCGCGAGCTCCAACTACGGCGTCTACGACGCGGGGCAGATCTTCCTCGTGGACCGGGGCGGCAACGTCATCGCGGGCGGCGCGGCGCAGCCGTTCGACCTGAGCGCGGGCGGCGGGCTCGACGGCCTGGTCGCGGAGGCCCTTGCCGGTACGGACGCCGAGAGCCACATCCTGCGCTTCGACGACGCGGACGGGCGCGATAATATTTGCGCGTTCACGCCGGTCGTGCACGACCAGGAACGATGGGTGCTCTTCCTCACGGTCCCCGTCGCGGACACGCCGGTGTCGAAGACGACGGAGATCTTCATCGTGTCCGGCTGCCTCTTCCTCGCGCTCGGGGCACTGGCCTCGATCTTCCTGTCGCGCATGCAGGTGCGGCCGTACGAGGAGCTTGCGAAGAAAAACGAGGAGCTGGAGCTGCTGCGGGAGAAAGCGGAGGACGCGAGCCACGTGAAGAGCGAGTTCCTTTCGAACATGAGCCACGAGATCCGCACGCCCCTGAACGCGGTCATCGGCATGACCGGGATCGGCAAGGCGGCGAAGGACGCGGCGGGCAAGGACTACGCGCTGTCGAAGATCGAGGAGTCCTCCCGCCACCTGATGGGCGTCATCAACGACATCCTCGACATGAGCAAGATCGAGGCGGGCAAGCTGGAGCTGTCGCCCGTCGTCTTCCACTTCGAAAAAATGCTGCGCCAGTCGGTGGACGTGTTCGCCTTCGGCGCGCTGGGCAAGCAGCTGCGGTACGCCGTGGAAATAGACCCGCAGATCCCGGCCTGGCTCTTTGCGGACGAGCAACGCCTCTCCCAGGTGGTCGCGAACCTCGTCTCGAACGCCGTGAAGTTCACGCCGGAGGGCGGGGAGATCCACGTGGGCGCGAAGCGGATCGGCCTGTCCGAGGACGGGGCGCGCGCGCGTATCGAGGTCTCCGTGTCCGACACGGGCATCGGGATCTCCGAGGAGCAGCAAAGGCTCCTGTTCCAGGCGTTCTCGCAGGCGGACGGCAGCATCTCGCGCCGGTTCGGCGGCACGGGGCTCGGCCTGACGATTTCCAAGAACATCGTGGAGATGATGGACGGGCGCATCCGCGTGCATTCGAAGGTGGGCGAGGGGTCGGTCTTCTCGTTCACGGTCGTCTGCGACGTGGCGGAAGACCCCGGTGCCGCGCTGGACGCGGCGGACGGGCAGGGGATCGTGCCCGGGGAGTTCGAAGGGAGGACGATCCTGCTGGCGGAGGACATCGACATCAACCGCGAGATCGTGCGCACCTTGCTGGAGCCCACGGGCGTGCGGATCGAGGAGGCCGAGAACGGGAAGGTCTGCGTCGAGCGCTTCCGGGAGGCGCCCGGGCGTTACGACCTCATCCTCATGGACGTCCAGATGCCCGAGCTCGACGGCGTCGGCGCGACGGTGGCCATCCGGGCGATCGGCACCGAGGCGGCGCTGTCCGTCCCGATCATCGCGATGACGGCGAACGTCTTCCGGGAGGACATCGAGAAATACCTGGCGGCCGGCATGAACGCGCACATCGGCAAGCCCATCAACATCGAGCAGCTCGTCGCGGTACTTCGAACTGTTATTGGGAAATAATAAATCGTTTGACCTGAACGCTCCTCCTGCTGTATACTTGAATCTGTACTGGAAAAGGAGGAATCGATCCGGCTTGGAAGCGCCAAGGTATGACAATCTGATAGTATTCATTAGAGAAACCGGCCTGAGTTTAGGCTCGGTTTCTTTCCTTATCAATGGGAGCGTGCAATGACGAAATATGTATTTGTGACGGGCGGCGTGGTATCGGGCCTGGGCAAGGGCGTGACGGCTTCTTCGCTCGGTCGGTTGCTCAAGGACTGCGGGCTGAAGGTGACGGCGCAGAAGCTCGACCCCTACATCAATGTGGACCCGGGCACGATGAACCCGATCGAGCACGGCGAGGTCTTCGTGACGGAGGATGGGGCGGAGACGGATCTCGACCTGGGGCATTACGAGCGCTTCATCGACGAGGACTTGAACAAATACTCGAACCTCACGACGGGCAAGGTGTACTGGAACGTGCTGCAGAAGGAGCGCGAGGGCGCCTACCTCGGGCAGACGATCCAGGTCATCCCGCACATCACGGACGAGATCAAGGACTTCATCCACGACGCGGCGAAGACGGGCGAGTCGGATGTGGTGATCACGGAGATCGGCGGCACGACGGGCGACATCGAGAGCCTGCCGTTCGTGGAGGCGGCGCGCCAGCTCGAGGCGGAAGTCGGGCACGAAAACTGCTGCTTCATCCACGTGACGCTCGTGCCCTACCTCTACGCGTCGCACGAATACAAGAGCAAGCCGACGCAGCACTCGGTCAAGGAGCTGCAGTCGCTCGGCATCTTCCCCGACATCATCGTGATCCGCAGCGAGGGCCACGTGGGGGAGGACATCAAGCGCAAGATCGCGCTCTTCTGCAACGTGAAGCCGGAGTGCGTCATCGAGAGCGTGAACATCCCGCTGCTCTACGAGGCGCCGATCATGTTCGAGGACCAGGGCTTCTGCGAGATCGTGCTGAAGAAGCTCGGCCTCGAGGCGGGGCCGCCGGACATGAGCGATTGGAAGGCGATGCTGCAGCGCGTGGCGTCGATGGACAAGCAGGTCAAGATCGGCCTCGTGGGAAAATACACGAAGCTGCACGACGCCTACTACTCGGTGGCGCAGGCGCTCTACCACGCCGGCTACGAGATCGGCGCCGACGTGGAGGTCGAGTGGATCGAGTCGGAGACCGTGACGCGGGAGACGGCGCAGGCGCTCCTGTCCGGCGTGGACGGCATCCTCGTGCCGGGCGGCTTCGGGGAGCGCGGCATCCCGGGCATGGTCGAGGCGGCGCGCTACGCGCGGGAAAACAACGTGCCGTACCTCGGCATATGCCTCGGCATGCAGGTCGGCGTGATCGAATTCGCGCGGAACGTGCTGGGTCACGGGAGCGCGAACTCGACGGAGTTCGACCCGTACAGCTCGCACCCCGTCATCCACCTGATGCCCGACCAGCACGGCAACATCCCGAAGGGCGGCACGATGCGGCTGGGCGCCTACCCGTGCGCGACGCGTCCGGACTCCGCGCTGCGGGCGGCCTACGGCAAGGAAGAGATCGCGGAGCGGCACCGCCACCGCTACGAATTCAACAACGACTACCGCGCCCCCTACGAGAAGGCGGGGATGCTGATCGTCGGGCAGTCGCCGGACGGGCGGCTCGTCGAGGCGGTCGAGGTGCCGGCCAACAAGTTTTACATCGGCGTGCAGTACCACCCGGAGTTCAAGAGCCGGCCGAACCGGGCGCACCCGCTGTTCCGGGAGTTTTGCAGGGCGGCTTTGGAATTGAAGATTGAAAATGGAAAATAACAATTTTGCGTTGGACGGGCTGCATGAGGAGTGCGGGGTCTTTGGGGTCGCCGGCGTGCCGAGGCGGGGCGAGGAGTCCAACGCCGACGCGGCGCTGACCACGTACGTCGGCCTGTTCTCCCTGCAGCACCGCGGGCAGGAGGCCTGCGGCATCGCGGTCAACGACGCGGGCGTCATTTCGTGCCGGAAGGGCGTGGGGCTGCTCACGGACGTCTTCACGGACAAGAAGCTGGAGACGCTCAAAGGCGCGTCGGCCATCGGCCACGTGCGTTATTCCACGGCCGGGGGCTCCGACCCCGAGAATGCGCAGCCGATCGCGGTCAGCCACATCAAGGGCAACCTGGCAATCGCGCACAACGGCAACCTCGTGAACGCGGGGGTCCTGCGGCAGGAGATCGAGATGCAGGGCGGCATCTTCCACAGCACGGGCGACAGCGAGATCATCGCCTACACGATTGTGCGCGAGCGCCTCCACACGGATTCCATCGAAGAGGCGATCCGGCGGGCGATGGGGCGCATCCAGGGCGCCTATTCCCTGCTCGCGATGAGCCCGCGCAAGCTCATCGCTGTGCGCGACCCGAACGGGTTCCGGCCCCTGTGCATCGGCATGCTCGACGACCAGTACATCTTCGCTTCGGAGACCTGCGCGATCGAGGCGACGGGCGGGCATTTCCTGCGTGAGGTGGAGCCCGGCGAGATCGTCGTCGTCGAGGACGGACGGCTCACGTCGATCGACTCGGGCCTGCCGATCCACCGCTCGCTGTGCAGCTTCGAATACATCTACTTCTCGCGGCCGGACAGCATCCTCTCCGGCGTCGGCGTCGACTGGGCGCGACGCGAGATGGGGCGCGCCCTCGCGCGCGAATACCCCGTGGACGCCGACATCGTCGTGGCGGTCCCCGACTCGGGCCTGTCCGCGGCGCGCGGCTACGCGGAGGAGTCCGGCCTGCCGGACACGATGGGCCTTGTGAAAAACCGGTACATCGGGCGCACCTTCATCCAGCCGACGCAGGCGGGGCGCGAGCGCGACGTGCGGCTCAAGCTCAACCCTTTGTCGGCGAACGTGAGCGGCAAGCGCGTCGTCCTCATCGACGACAGCATCGTGCGCGGCACGACGTCTGCGCGCATCGTGTCGGCGCTCCGGGACGCGGGCGCGACGGAGGTGCATCTGCGCTCGTCGGGGCCGCCGTTCCGCTACCCCTGCTTCTTCGGCACGGACGTGCCGGACCGGGAGAACCTCGTCGCCGTCGGGCGCGGCGAAAGGCAGATCGCCGAGTTCCTCGGCGCCGATTCGGTGGCCTACCTCTCGGACGTGGCGCTGTCGCGCATCCTCGAGGGGGCGGGCGTGCCGATCTGCAAAGGGTGCTTCACCGGCGTCTACCCGATCGACATCCCCCAGGAACCCCAAAACCACATTTTCCAGAAACCCATCCGCAGGCTATAGCAGCCGTTTGAGCCGTGCCCTCTGCTCGTCCCTTGGCAGGGGGCGGCCGAAGGCGTGCATGTCCAGCACGTCCGCGTCCTTCACGACCTCCTCGAGCGGGGAGCCCACCTCGGCCTTCTTGCTGTGGCTTCGCACGGCCAGTGCGATCTGTTCGATTTCATCGTCCGTGAAGAGCCCCCGCGCGCCTTCGCCATCGCGCAGGAAAAGCTTCACCGCTTCGTAACCGCGCTCCGCGTGCCCGTCCTGCCGGCCGTCCAGGACCCGCGCAAAATCGTGCAGTGCGCACGCGGCGGCGGCGAGCTCTTCGTCCAGCCCGCGCTTGGCCGCGAGCCCCGCCCCCGTCCGTGCGCTGCTGACCGCGTGGATGCACTCCCAGTCCGCGGTCTCGTCGCGCGAAGGGACGGCGGCGGCCGCCGCGTCGATCGCGTGCTGCACCGCGCACAGCAGTTTGTAAACACGATTGGTTCCGTCCATGGCCAACCCTCCTCGTTTGAATCCCTTTGATTATACAACACAGGGATCAGGGCGGCGGATTCTCAATCGAGTACGCGAGTTGCGCCGCAATCCGCAGACTCGATGCAATATCGGTAGGAAAACAGGCCCCCGGGCGACCGATTTTCAATCGAGTACGCGAGTTGCGCCGCAATCCGCGAACTCGATGCAATATCGGTAGGAAATCGGGCGCCAAAGCGACCGATTTCCAATCTGTTACGCCAGTTGTCCGCGCTGGCCTCTTGTGGTACAATGACCCCATGGCACAGTCAGGGGTAGGATTGGCGCCGGATCCGCGGACCAGGGATCTGGTGGTGCGCGCGATCGACGGAGATGCGCGGGCGTTTGAGTCTTTGTGCGAGCTGTTCGCAAAGAGCATCTTGTTCGAAGCGCACCGGTATGTCCGGAACCCGAGCGACGCGGACGACGCGGCGCAGGAGGCGGTGATCGCGATGCACGCGAGCATCCGGAACCTCCGCGACCCGGACGCGTTCCGGCCGTGGCTGTACCGGCTGGTGAAGTACTGCTGCCTGAAGCACGTCCACCGGCTGCGTTCCCAGAAGGGCGGGGACGAGGCGGCGGACATCGACGACTACGCGGAGTCGTTGCCGGACGAGGCGCGCGACGGCAACCCCCAGGAGCTGCTGCTCGAAGGGGAGCGCGTCGAGATCGTGCGGAGGCTGGTGGAGCAGCTTTGCGAGAAGCAGCGCGAGGCGCTGATCTTGTATTATTATGAAAATATGAGCTATCGCGAGATCGCGAGTGCGCTGCGGTGCACGACATCGACGGTTTCGACGAATATCATGAAAGCGAAGCGCAACATCGCGCGCCGGCTCGCGGCGATGGATGCGGAGGAAGGTGTGGGTGAGGAGCCGGCCGGGCGCAGCGCGTTCGGCTGGTGACCGGTGGCCGGTTTGACAGAAGGTGCGGGACAGAGAAATGGACGAGAGAGAGGATAGAATCGACAGGGAGATCGCGGCGGCGGTTTCGCTCGCGGCGGACCGGGCGGCGCCGGCTGCGGAGGTGGACGCCTTCACGCGGAAGGTGCGCGCGCGCATTGCGGCGGGCGGGGCGGCGGACGGGCTGTCGGTTTCCGCCGGCGGCGAGGCGGCGGTCGAGCGCAGGCCGCGGGTGCTCCTGCTGGTGGTCCTGATCGCGGCGGCGGCGCTCGTGCTCGCGGTGCTCTTTATCAACGTGCAGCAGCGGGAGGCGCCGGGCCTCACGGGCGGCGACGAGGTGTTCATGGAGGTGATCCCGGCGGACTCGGCGTCGTCAGAAGGGTCGTCAGCGGGGTCGCCAGAGGCGCCGCCGGAAGAGGGCGCTGCGCCGGGTTTCGCCGGGGACGAGGCGGCGGATGAGGACACGGAAACAGAAAAATAATTCTTTGCGAAAGGGCTTGACAGCCCTTTTTTTGTGTGTATAATAACATATATAACATATCAACTAAGTATATTTATTCGACGAAGCGGGCTCGCGGAAAGGAAGAAACCATGGCTATTGCAAAGGACACATCAAAATGGCGCTTTGAGACAAAGCAGGTGCACATCGGGCAGGAGCAGCCGGACGCGGCCTACGGGGCGCGCGCGGTGCCGATCTACCAGAATACGGCCTACGTGTTCGCCGACACGGCGCAGGCGGCGGGGCGCTTCGCGCTGACGGACGCGGGCAATATCTACAGCCGGCTGACGAACCCGACGCAGGCGGTGGCGGAGGAGCGCATCGCGGCGCTTGAGGGCGGCGCGGCGGCGCTCGGCGTGGCCTCGGGGGCGGCGGCGCTGACGTACACGTTCCAGACGCTGGCGCAGCAGGGGGACCACATCGTCTCCGAGAGCACGATCTACGGCGGCACGTACAACCTCCTGAAGCACACGCTGTCCACGCAGGGCATCAGCACGACCTTCGTCGACCCGGAGCAGGGCGACGCGCTCGCAAAATTCGAGGCGGCCATCCAGCCGAACACGAAGGCCATCTTCGTCGAGACGCTGGGCAACCCCAACTCCAACGTCGTCGACTTCGAGGCGCTGGCGAACCTCGCGCACGCGCACAAGATCCCGCTCGTCGTGGACGCGACGTTCACGCCGCCAAACGTCATCCGCACGTTTGAGTATGGCGCGGACATCGTCGTGCATTCGGGCACGAAATACCTGAACGGGCACGGCACGGGCCTGGCGGGCTTCATCGTCGAGTCCGGCAAATTCGACTGGAAGGCGAGCGGCAAATTCAAGAACCTCACGGAGCCGAACGAGAGCTACCACGGCGTCGTGTTCTATGACGCGGTCGGGCCGGCGGCCTTCGTGACGAGCATCCGCGCGATCCTGCTGCGCGACACGGGCGCGACGATCGCGCCGCTGAACGCCTTCCTCGTGCTGCAGGGGCTGGAGACCCTGTCGCTGCGCGTCGAGCGGCACATCGAGAACACCTTCAAAGTGCTCGACTACCTGAAGACGCAGCCGAAGGTGAAAGCCCTCCACCACCCCTCGCTCCCGTCGGAGCCCTCGAACGCCCTCTACCAGAAGTACTTCCCGAAGGGCGCGGGCTCGATCTTCTCGTTTGAGTACGATGGCTCGGAGGCGGAGGCGAAGGCCTTCATCGACCGGCTGGAGATCTACTCGCTGCTCGCGAACGTGGCGGACGCGAAATCGCTCGTCATCCACCCGGCCAGCACGACGCACTCCCAGCTGAACACGACGGAGCTGACCGAGCAGTATATCTACCCGAACACGGTGCGGCTGTCGATCGGCATCGAAAACGCCGAGGATCTGATAGAGGACCTGGACCAGGCCTTCAAGGGCTGATTGTTATATTTTTATAATAATTCTGCTACAACCCTTGTTGACAGTAGCCTACTTATGATATACTACCTTCATATTACTTGAAACATAGTCTAATATGGGGGTCGGTCATGCTAAACAGAACCAGAATTCTAAGCGTACTTGTCGCAGTCGTATTTTTGGCAACCGTGGTGGTGCCGGTATACGGATCGAGCGAAGAAGGCCAGGCGGCAGGCACAACCGAAGCCGGGGAAACCTTGGGGGTACAAGAACCTTCGGACGAAGGTGGCTCATCGGGAACGGAGGCGGAAGCCGGGGCCGGCGGCAGCGCGGCGGCCGGGGCGGAGGAATCCGCGTCGGGCGGGGCGTCTGAGGCCGCGCCGGGTGGCGCGTCGGACGAAGCCGAAGCCGAGGACGGCGAGGCTGTGCTGGGAGGTGCGGCGGCCGGAGCGGCGGCTGCGGAGGCGGTCGTGGAAACGGAGGGCGACGTGGAAGCGCTCGACGCGTTCACGCTGTCCATCGGCTCCATCGTACTGGACAAAAGCACGAACGCCGACGGGCAGCAGGTCGCCATCGACACGGGCACCTCTTCCTTGGCGATCGTGTCCTTTTCGGTATCCACGGCGTCCGTCGCCGCGAACCAGCTGCTGTTCCGGGTGAAGCTCCCCGAGGGCGTGGAGCCTTCGATCACCTCCAACAGCCAATACGACCTCGCGCCCGGTAACGGGGCCGGCCCGCAGGCGTCCAGCACGGACGGGTACTGGTGGATCACGTGGAAGCAGGCAATCAGCTCCAGCGCGGTCCACTCCTTCACGCTGCTGCTGACGCCCTTCGAAAACGGCGTGACGCCCGACGGCACGACCTGCCCCATCACGGTGCAGGCCTATGACAACGAGAGCGGGACGCCCGCCGCAAACGGAAGCCCGAAGACGAATGACGGCTTCATCGCGCAGGCGAAGCATTTCGAGTGGAACCCCGTCAGCGTGGGCGTCTCCCAGGCGGCCCCGCAGCAGGGCGATGACAACTCGAGCGGCACGATCACGCTGACGCTCGGGACGAGCGCCGCCTACAACGGCAAGGGCAAGGTCTACGCGGACGCAGCGGAGCTGACGGGCCGCTTCACGGTGGACTACGCGGCTGAGCCGGACGAGGACGACCATTTCAACAACCAGCCGCTGCTTTTGATCTCCTGGGACGACTTCCGGGACGCGGCGGGGGATCCGCTTTACAACGCGGACGGCACGCCCGTCAACCCGTCTGTTGACCCGATCACGGCGCTGCGGACGGAAACCATCGGCGGCGTGACCTACATCACGGACTTCACGATCGCAGAATCCTTCGTGAACACGAGCTTCCTCGACGGCGACCCATCGAACGACGCGGAGCTCACGGGCGTCACGAGCACCATCAAGATCATCGGCGCCTACTACAACGCGGATACGATGATCGAGGACGAGCACCTCGCGAGCACCGCGACGCGCACCTTCTACCTGAAGGCGGTCGACGCCTCGGGCGAGGTCACGCCGAAATACAGCTACGGCTCCACGGACCCGGTCGCGCTCCCGCACGGGGCCTTGAACGACCTCACGCTGCACTACCAGAACAAGCACGAGACGGGCAAGGAGACATTCACCAATTTCCATTTTGCGAAGAACATCACGGAGATCGGCCGCACGCCGGCGACGGGCACGGACCAGAACACGCTCGGCGCGTTCGCGGGCAATATCGTCAAATACCAGTTTGGCGGCACGAACACGGGGACGGGCTCTTCCGCCGCCTTCGTCAACAAGCAGAAATACCCGATCGACGAGCTCGTCATCGTGGACGAGTTCCCGGAGACGGCCGGCACGCCAAACTACAAGGAGCTGCTGCCCGTCACGGTCTACCCGGGGCTGTACACGCTGGAGAACGGCGGTGCGCTGCAGCCCTCGAGCGGCTCGCTTACGATAACAATCGAGTATTCCAACGCGACGTTGGACACGGTCTGGACAAAGGATCTGGACGCCATTCTGTCAACCGACCAGATTGACATTGCTTCCGCCGACCGGGCCTACGTGGAGAAAATCACCTATACCTACACGGACATCCCGGCGGACTGCAAATTTGCCACGTGGCCCAGCATGGAGTGCGCGGTGAACACGCTGCCCAAGGAGCGCGAGAACGACTGGATCTACAACACGGCCAGCATCGACTACGACTACACGAATCAGGATGCAGGGGGTGCCCATGTGTATGGCAGCGACGCCACGGGCTTCGTCGGCGAGTCCACGGCGAAATTTATGTACCGCCTCATGAACGACAGCCTGCGCAACCGGTACGGCTTCAACAAAGACGCGAAGAATCTGACCCAGACGGACCCCGCCGCCTTCCCGAAGGCAGGCGACATCCTCGGCTACAGCGCGATCATCGACAACAAGAGCCAGACAGACCTGAGCTTCGTGACCTTCGTCGACACGCTCAGCGGCACGGACCAGCAGTACTACACGGGGGCTGTCCCCACGGCTTATCAGGCAGGCTATGAAAACTCCGGTGTCAGCGCAAACGTGCGGCTGTGGCTGCAGCCCATCCATCAGGTGGCTGGCGCATGGGAGACGAACGGCTCCGCCGTGGAACTGACGGGCACCGACATTTCCGCCCTCGGCACGCCGCTCGACGGGCTGTCGATCGAGGATTTCGTCGGGACGGGCAAAACGCTCGCGACGCCCGGCATTGTCACCGTGAACAACACGGCGCCGCGCACGCTCACGATCCAGCTGGATGAAAATGCGGTGATCCCCGGTGGCGCGACTGTCGATGACGGCTACCGCCTCATCGTCACCTACACGACGAAGGCGGTCACGGCCGGCACGCTCTATATGAACAGCTTCGACGCCTACGACAAGGACGGGGGGCTGATCGGCTCGGGGCACCAGGTCTGGTCGCCCCCCGCCTCCGGCTACGCGGGGCACAAGAGCTGGGTGAACCTGACGGAAGACGTCGCGCCGACGGGCGCGCCGATCGCAGGCGACGTGCTGCTGTTCAAGATCGTGATCACGAACACGACGGCGGACCCGCTCACAAATATCACCGTCGAGGACGTGTTCGAGGGCTTTGCGGCGGACGGGACGCCGCTCGCGTTCGCGCCGTTCGAGGCTTTCACGGGCTTGGCCGGCCTACGTACGACAGATGCGGACTACGCGAAACTATCGGCTAGAATCGACGTGATTACGGACTCCGAGGCAGCGGCGATCAATCTCTTTGTCTACGATGACGCATCCCTGACAGGGGACTCAACTTTCACGCCGACAAGTATCGACGCCAGCCTGATCACTACATCCGGCAACAGCGGCAAGTTCACGATCGCCCTCGCTCCGGGCGACACGCTCGCCCCCGGCGAATCGGTGACGCTCGCCTACACGCTCAAGGCGGCGGCCGGCGTCGGCGGCGGCGACACGCTCTTCAACACCTACACGACGAAGGCGGGCGGCAAACCCGTGGACGCCGGGTACGTGAAGATCGTCGCGGACAGCAACGCGTCGAAGATCGGCTTCACGCACGTGGTCAAGAGCCGCAAGGGGCACGATCCGGACGGCAGTGGCTCGGAGAAGGCCCCGAGCACGTCGAACCTCGTCACGGACGACGCCGTGGACTACACGATCGACATCGGCAACTACCACACGCGCTATGGCAACAACAAAACCATGCATATGACGGGCTTCACGGATACGCTGGGGCCGTATATGACGCTCGTGCCGCTCGTCGGCAGCCTGGTGGACGGCACGGCGAATGTGGCGAATGCATCGGACTATGTGGCGCTGTACCGCATCACGTTGAATCCTGATGGCACGGAGCTCAGCAAAGTTCAAATAACAAGCGGATACACCGTCTCCATCACGCGCGGCAGCGGGGGCACGGGGGACACCCTCACGCTCGCGTTTACGCCGAGCCAAGCGCTCCCCGCGGGGCTGACGACGGCGCAGGTCGCGATTGGCAGCGAGAAGGCGCAAAACGTCGCGCTACAGCGCATCGAGATCGAGTACCGCGCGGTCGTCGACGCGACCTCGGCCAAATACACGGCCATCACCGGCGCGTCGCAGGTCAGCACGAACAAGGTGGACGTCTTCCTCGAGGAGGCGTACGAAGACCTCTACCAGTCGTCGGGCACGCTGAAGAACGACGACCCGAACGTGTCAACGCCGGCGGTGGGCGAAAACTTGGACAGCAACGCGGATTCCAAGAGCTACGTGGAGTCCAACGCGCCGGTCACGATCCTCAACCAAAACTTCAGCACGGCCGTGATCCAGAAGTCGCTTGTGAGCGGCAACGGGACGGTCCGCGTCACCGACCCCGGCACGGCGCAGCGCGACTACCGCGTGGTGGTCGAAAACTACGGGCTGGCGCCGCTGCCGCTGTCGAAGCTCATCGACCTGTTGCCCCGTTATGAAACGTATGTGAACGGCTCGGCGCAAATCGACATACTGAACCATCTCGGCGCGTCGACGATCGGTGGGCCTGTGGCCGCCCAGATCCAAACGGATGCCTATACGTGGACGGCGGCGGGATACAGCGTCGGGCGGCTTTGGGTCGACGGGTATGCCGGCATGGCGACCGCCAACCTCATCGTCCCCGCCGCGAAGAAGGACTCGGACGACCCGAGCGTCGTCAAGCCCGGGAAGCTCATCCTGACGTACAGCACGACGGTGGACAAGGCGCAGGCGCTGAGCGACCTGCGCGGGTCGGGGCGGCATGCTTACGACGACTACAACCGCGCGGCGTTCTACCCGCTCGTCGACGGCGCGGAGATCACGATCAAGTCGCCGGCAGGGTCGAACGGGACGCATTCGGCGGACGGCAACACGACGGCGGACTGGGACGGGCTGAACAGCACGCAAAACCGTTATGAAAACTCGGTGAAGGTCTCGCTTGCGGACGGCTCGACCGCGCCGTTCGTCGGGATCGTGCCGAAGGTCATCACCATTGTCGGCGGGCATGAGACGCTGTCCAACTATGACCCGGGCACGACGGAGGTGACGCCGGGCGACAATCTGGCGCTCGACGTGCGGTTCGGCAACTCCACGGTGTCGTCCGGCTTCGTGCCGACGACCATCACGGAGGGCAGCCACATCGTGCTGGATCTGCCCCCCAGCATGGATTTCGAGGGTTTCCGGTTGGATAGCACCACGGACGTGGAGGTCATCCCGAGCTGGCTTGCAAACAGCGGCGTGCCGACAGTCTACAACCTCCCCGGCAACATCACGCGCCTGGTCTGGGAAGTGGACAGGACGTTCACCGCGGGGCAAAACTCCGCGACGCTTGCCGCGGAGCCCTTCATCGTCCGCGTGTCCACCGAGTCCGGCGTCTACACGGAATACCACCCGCAGGCGTACTACGTCCCGCAGCAGACGACGGACCAGTATTTCTACGAGGACATCGTCTCCGCTTCGACGGCGAAGTCCTCCTACACGTATTCGATCGACAACATCGACCTCAGCGGCGGCAACGGCGGCCTCGCGAACGGCGCGGGCGCGTCCGCCTCGCGGCTCGTGCGGACAGATACGGGCATCGCCGTGTACGGCGACCTCGGCATCAACGCAAACATGACGGTGGAAGAGGACCCGGATCCGTCGAACATCAGGAAGACGACGGAGTCGAACCGCATCCTGACGCTCGGGGACACGGCGGACGAGCGCGACCACACCTTCACGTACAAGATGTACATCAATGTCGTCAGCTCGTCGACCGGCGTGACGGACCCGGTCGTCATCAACCGCCTCCCGCAAATCGGGGACACCCGCGTCACGTCCGCGACGACGCGCGGCACGGAGGCGGCCGTGGTGCTCGCGGACGGCCTCGGCGACGTCAGCGTCTCGCTCGTCTGGATCGGCGGCGGGACCGCACCCAGCCCGACGACCGTGGGCTTCGACCCGGACGATTTCAAGATTGAATTCCTCGAGGGCGGCGCGCCGAACCTGGCGTTCACGCCTACGGCAGCGAGCAGCCTGTACACCACATCACCGCCGGACGGCTACGACTTCGAAGGCGGCAGCGCGGCGGCTGCGCCCTGGATCAGCGCCTCGGGCGTGACGGACCCCGAGGCGGTGACGGCCGTCCGCGTCTCGCTGAAGGACGGCAAGACCTTCACGGTGCCGATGGGCTGGGCGCTGGTGGTGCAGATGACGGCGCGGCTCGCGGACGGCTACGACATCCCGTACAAGGTCGGTTACGACTCCTTCGGCTTCAGCGGCAAGGTCGGCGCGGCGAAGGTCATCTCCGAGCCGGTCAACCTCGGCGTGCGGACGCAAGTGCCGTACGACAGCATCACGGTGACGAAGGTGCTCAAGGACGCCTCGGGCAAATTCCGCCACGTGGCGGACGGCACCATCGCAAGCAACCCGTTCAAGGTCCAGATCAAAAACCAGCTGGGCGCCGCCGTGCTCAAGACGCTCTCGTTCGGCAGCCTCGCGGCCTCCAGCGGCACGTACACCGAGTCGCAGACCACGCTCGTCGCCAACGGGGTGAAGTTCACGGTGGCAGAGACGAACCCGATCTCCGGCTACAAGGCGCCGGTGTACGCGGTGACGAGCCAGCCGGCGGACCAGTACGGCAACATCCACTACGACGTGACGGTCACGAACGAGACGAACCTGCACCGCGTGTACTACCACCCGAACGGCGGCACGGGGTCGCAGGTGGACGCGCTGAACCCGTACTACCGGTACGACCAGGTCAGCGTGAAGGACCGCGGCTCGATCCAGCGGGACGGCTACACCTTCCTCGGCTGGAACACGAAGGCGGACGGCACGGGCACCTCCTACTCGGAGAACCAGGCGAACGCGTTTGCGATCGCGAGCGACATCGTGCTCTACGCGCAGTGGGAAATCATAGAGGACGACGAGGACGACGACGACCCGCCGCCGTACACGCCGCCTCAGACGCCGACCACTCCGACGGTCATCCCGCCGGTCACGGCGCCGATCATCCCGCAGTTCGTGACGCCGGATCCCACGCCGGACCCGACGCCCACGCCCACGCCGCCGGAGCCTGAGATCGAGCCGGCCGCCGTCCCGGACGCGCCGGACGACCCGGAGATCTACGAGGGGCAGTCGGGCAACCCGATCACAGATCTGATCAACGGCGACATCCCGCTCGGCAACCTCGACGTGCGCGACGCGTGGAGCCTGCTGTCGGCGATCATGTCCATCATCGCGCTGGTCATCGGCATCCTGCTGATCGTCTTCATGGTGCGCAGGAAAAAGAAAAAGGACGAGGAGGAAGAGGACCAGGCTGCCGCCGCCGCGACCGCGAAAGCGGAAACAGACGCGGAGGAGGACGAGGAGCGCCGGAAGAAACGCCAGAAGACGACCTTCTGGACGGTGCTCGCCGCCATCACGGGCCTGCTCGTGATCGTCGTCTGGCTGCTGCTCGACTGGCCGCTGATCCACGAAGTCTGGATCAACCACTGGACGCCGATCGTCGCAATCTTCTTTGTCGTCCACATCGCCTTGTTCATCGTCCACAAGACGCGCAAGGAGAAGGAAGAGGAAGAGGAGGAGGAAGCCGAGGCCGGCACGGCGCAGGAATATATTATTGTGTGAAGGCGCCGCGCATGGCTATGACTTGTTTTGGTTGCGGTATTCGTGCGGGTTCATCCCCATATGCCGCTTGAAGACCTTCGTGAAATAGCTGTGGTCCTCGAAACCGATGCGGTAGGCGATGTCCATGAGGCTGAGCTCCGTGTGCTCCAGCAGCCGCACGGCTTCCGCGATGCGTGACATGTTCACGAGCCAGCGGAAGCCGTGGCCGGTCGCCGCCTTCAGCAGGCGCGACAGGTAGGAGGGGCTGACGAAAACGATGTCGGAGAGCATCTCCAAGGTGATCTTTTCGGAATAATTTTCTTCGATGAACGCGGTCACGGCGGCGACGATCTTTTCATGCTTGCGCGCCGCTTTGCTGTGCCGGTGCTCCTCGGCAAATTTCAGGATCGACTCGTACGACGGCGCGTCGGAGAAGTAGGCGAGGATGTACTCGCTGTAGCGCTTGTTGCGCACGTCCTCGCCGATCCTCAGGTACTCGGCGTCGGAGAGGTGCCGCGCGTTCACGAGCAGCTGCTCAGAGAGGGTGTTGGCGACGTCCGGCGGGAAGATGGGGATCGCGCCGAGGCGCTCGCGCAGCTCGCCGCGGTCGCACCCCACCGGCAGCTTCGACTCGAGGTCGAGCTGGATGTAGTCCTCCACCGGGATCATGAGGATCGGGCCGCCGATCGCGGTGAGCACGTGGCGCTCGTCCTGGATGATGGGGGAGGCGAAGTGGAAGAGGCCGATCGGCGAGTAGAAGAAAAACCGCCCGCCGAACCGGTACGACTGCAGCGCGCCGGAGATCATGGAGGCGTTCGTCTGGGGCTCCAGCTCGCCGCCCAGGAGGCCGTCGATGTAGCTGAGGGTGGAAAGGCACCGCTCGAACGCGGGCGTGCAGAACACGCGCGAACCGTCCGCCCGGATCACCTGCACGCCGCAGCCGGACAGGGTGGAGAAATGCTCGAGGTTGTAAAACTCCGCCGTCTTCATTGGAACTCCCTTCGTACCCATGCATACAATAGCAATTTTTTGCGTAATGCGCAAGTGTTGTCCGCAAGAAAATACCATTATTGGTCTGATTTCAGCAAGCAAATCTCTGGCTATGCGCTTAAACTATGGTTGTTCGCTATCATTGGCTTGTTTGCTTAGTGAAGAAAGGATGGATGAAAATGAGTGTACTTTCCGACATCGCAGATCTGGTTCAAAAAGGCAAGGCGCAGGAAGTCGCGGATCTCGTCGCGCAGGCGCTGGACGAGGGGACCCCGCCGCAGCAGATTTTGGACGACGGCCTCCTGAAAGGGATGGGCGAGCTCGGCGTCCGCTTCAAGAACAACGAGGTCTTCGTGCCCGAGGTGCTGATCGCGGCGCGCGCGCTGAACAAGGGCACGGACGTGCTGAAGGCGCGCCTCGTGGACGGCGACATCAAGGCGATCGGCCGCGTGGTCATCGCGACGGTCGCGGGCGACCTGCATGACATCGGCAAGAACCTCGTCAAGCTCATGCTCGAGGGCGCGGGCTTCGAGGTGGTCGACCTCGGCACGGACGTCGCGCCGGACAAGGTCGTCGAGGCCGTGAAGGAGCACAAGCCGGACGTGCTGGCGCTGTCGGCGCTGCTGACGACGACGATGTCGGCGCAGGGCGACGCGATCAAGGCGCTGAACGAAGCGGGCATCCGCGACCAGGTCAAGGTCATGGTCGGCGGCGCGCCTGTCACCGAAGCGTTCGCAAAGGAAGTCGGGGCCGACGCCTACAGCGAAGACGCCTCCGGCGCGGCGGAAATCGCCAAGAGCTTCGTGCAGTAAGACCGCAGGTACATGATTCAACCACAAAGAAAACCCGCCTGGCCTACAGGCGGGTTTTTGATATATAATATTTCCACTGTTTATTGTTGTTGGTGATGGGGAGTTGCGCTATGGTTGAGGGGATTGTCAATATTCTGGACTCGAACAGGACGAGTTGCGGGACGGGTTTCTTCTCGTCGCCGGAGGGGCATATCATTACCTGTAGCCATGTGCTGAAAAATGCCGGATACGGCCGCACCGATGATTGCATCTTCTTCCGTGAGGCTGAGGACAAGGTCAGGCGTGCTACCTGGTGTTTTGATGATGCGGAAGAAGATATTGCCGTATTGCAGGCCACAGATTCCAAAGGGAACAGGGAGCCTTTTTTTGAATTGTGCAACCTTGAAGCGTCAGCGGCCAATTTGACGGTATATGGGTTTCCCAACAAGTCCAATAGCTCGATACAAGCCAACGTGACGTTCGATTGTCTGATGGGTGGGGGGAAACGGATGCAGATCGGCAACGCAAATAGTGTGACAACAGGGTTTAGCGGCGCGCCGTTATTGTATGAAAATCGCGTTGCCGGCCTGATTTGCCAAATTGCCAAAGCAGACGAGAATGGGCGACTGCAAGATGTTGCCTTCGCGATTCCTGCCAGCACGATTACTTCGCTATGTTCCAGCTATACGCAAACGCCGCTACTGTGCAAGGGCTACGGAAAAACGACAGGGCGCTGCGGGCACTTCCCTTTTGCGCCAGAAGAAGAGCTGTGCGAGGGTTGCTATACGCAATGGTACAAGGATGAAGTCATCTCGTTGTACAAGGCGCAAAAATATGAGGTCAAAGAGCATGGGGAGTATTTCACGGCAAAATTGCAGTACGGCCCGTCCCTGATCCTTGAAGGCATAGTAGTCCTCGTGAAATTTCACGATGAAGTATCGGAAGATGAATTGGTCATTGCCAGAGACAGGGTGGGATTTCTTCGCGGGGAAATCCGGTCGATCACGGTTGTCACGAATGCGGTTCTTTCCAAAGCGGCAAAACGGTTTGCGCGCGGCAACGGCATCCAAGTGCACTCCAGAGAAAGCCTCCTGCAGATGGTGTTTGATCTGAATCCGTATCTGGAGGAACTGTCGTCGCATGTTCATTCGGAAGTGTTGTCTGGGCATTATATTGATGTGGATGCTGTGAGCAGTATAGAAGGTAAGAATAAAATTTTTGAAAATTTCTTATATGAACTATTCTTTGATGAACTATTTTATAAAGATGAGAACGAGGCCGATCTAAGAAGAGAACCCCTAAAAGACTATGTTCAAGAATTCTTGTCCGGCTCCGACCAGGCACTGCTGATTCTTGGCGATTACGGTTCCGGCAAGACTTCGTTTTGCTATACATTCGCCTATGAACTGCTGCAAAAATATCTTGCGGGCAAATCCGGCCTGCTGCCAATCATGATCAGATTGCGTGGCTATAACAAAGCCGCGGACATCAAGGGGCTGATCACGGACTATTTCGTGAACGATTTGGGGATCGCCAATTTCAATATCGCGTCTTTCAATCTGTTGCTTCGGAATCTGCGCGTGGTCTTGATCTTTGACGGATATGACGAAGTCGCAAAAAAAGTGGATTTTGACGTCAAGTATGAGGTGCTGAAGGAAATAGCAAAATATGCGATCGGGGATACGAAGATCATTTTGACCTGTAGGCCAAATTTTTTCCAGGACATGCATGAATTCAAGGACTTGTTTGCGGAATCGCATCTCTCATTTGAACCTGAGGACGCGGCGCACCTTGATTTTCTTGAAACGATGATAGCGGATTTGACGCCTGCGCAGACGCTGGAATACCTCAAATCTTACGAAATGGAATTGAAGGCAGAGGGGATCACGATCGACGAGATGGTCGACTTGATTCATCAAACGCATGATCTGACGGATCTGTCCAAGCGCCCATTCCTGCTGTACATGATCCAAAGCACGCTACCGGATATCATCAAAGATATCAGAAGCCGCAAAAGAGATAGGATCCATCCCTCCATGCTGTATGAATCCTACACCGACAAGTGGATCCTGCGTGAGGACAATAAGAACAAGACCCTGATCAAGCGGGAGGACAAAGTCTTTTTCTGCCGTGAGCTGGCATATAGCTTGTACAGTTCGGATTCCACCTCCATCCCGCATGAGAGGTTCCCGGACACCATCAAGGCGTATTTCAAGAATGTGGGCAATGAGGAAGATGTGAGGTTCTTCATCCATGATATTGAGAGCTGCTCCTTCCTGACCTCAGATCGCTCGGGGGAATTCCAGTTCATCCACAAATCCTTCATGGAATATTTCGTGGCGGACAGGATTGCCGAGGAGCTTGCGAAATGTGGAGGGATCGTTGCGGAGGAGGATTTGGTTGAATTCTTGAACCAGCTGTTGGATCATGCCTATCTCTCGATGGAGACATGCAGTTTCATAGTGGACAACGAAGCGCTTCGGGATATCGACCTGTGTGATACCGCTACACGGTGCATTCATCTGATTGGCCGGAGAGCCGTCCAAAACCTGATTTCCATCGTCGTTGCAACCGGGGTGAATATGGCCGAAATCATGACCATGGATGGATTTGCGGAAGTGCTCCCGTCAATCCATGAATTGAACTGCGTGCAACTGCATGATTGCGTTATTGAGGACAACAGTTTTTTCGATATGGCTTTCTACAAAGCGACAATCGAAAGGGTGGTTTTCCGAAACTGCACATTTTCAAGCTGTGCTTTTTCCGCAAGCGCGTTGTCAGAAGTCGGGTTCTATGATTGCGATCTCTACGGGATGCGCTGGAAAGAATCTCTGATACAGGATTCCATAATGAAGGAATGCTCACTAATAGAGAATCGGTTTTTATTTACGGGCATCAAATCGACAGAGTTCATCAAAGTGGATTTCTCCAGAACAGATACGACGGGATGCTATGACGCAAACGACGTGATTGATCCCCAAACCAGAAACCGCTTTGAAGACTGCATTGGCATCCCCCGCGATTTCACCGCATAGGATGGGAGGAAAGGAGAGTGTGATGAGCGCTGATCAGTTTGAAACTACCGCGACTGCCGACGGTTTTCGTTTTCAATTCGATATGACGCTGGAGGATTTCCGCCGATGGAATCGCTATTCTTTCGGGCTTCCTATGTGGCGGAGGCGATTCACCCGGCGGGTATTGCTCGTATCTGTGTTGATTGTATGCATGGGCTTGCTGTTCATGCAGGCGTATCACAGCGCGGCGGAATTTTGGGTATTGCTGGCCTGCATCGCTGCCTGGTGGGTATTGCAGCCCCAGTACCGGAAATGGCTTGCGCAAAGAAATGCAAACAGCACGTTTCGTGCCGGCGTGCAAATGTCAAGCACTTTTTTCTCGACTTCGGAAAGGAGTTTTTTCCGGAACTCGGAAAGGAGAATTTCCGAGCTGCGGAAAGGAGTTTTTTCTGACGTTCGGAAAGCAGTTTTTTCT
>JAISTX010000037.1 GCA_031272365.1 Eubacteriales Family XIII. Incertae Sedis bacterium | reverse complement strand
GGCATGGTCACGCTCAGGGAGCGGGCGAAGGGGCTGGTGGTGAGCGGCGTGACGTCCATGGAAGAGTTTTTGAAGATTGGGGAGACGGTGGACTGAGATTTGAATTGAGAATTGAGAATTGAGAATTGAGGATTTGAATTGAGAATTGAGAATTGAGAATAACAATTGAGAATTGAGAATTGAGAATTTTTTTTGGTGAATTTTGTTGTAGTGGAAGATGACGAGGGGGTTCTATGAATGATGAGCTTTGTATTGCGGCTTTGGTGAGGTTTGCGCGGGAGAATGATTGCTCGGATCTGCACATCACGTCGCACCAGGCGCCTACGTTCCGGCGGCTCGGGGAGCTTTTTGTCGGGCCGTTTGCCGGCTCGCGCGATGTGTGGCGCTCTTTGATCCTGTCGATGCTCACGGAGCCGCAGAAGGAGAATCTGGCCGCCGGGCGCGACCTGGACTTCTCGTTTGCCGACGCGGGCAACCCGGACCAAAGGTACCGCGTCAACGTCTACCGGCAGATGGGCGAGCTCGCCGCGGCCATCCGCATCCTGAGAAACGACATCCCGTCGCTGGAGGACCTGCAGCTGCCGGACGCCATCCGCGGGCTCGCGGAGCAGCCGCGCGGCATCGTCCTCGTCACGGGGCCGACGGGCAGCGGCAAGTCGACGACGCTCGCCGCGATGATCCACTACATCAATCAGCGGCGCCATGGGCACATCATCACGATCGAGGACCCGATCGAGTACATCCACCGCAGCGAGGGCTGCCTCGTGCACCAGCGCGAGCTCGGCCGCGACGTCGCCTCGTTCTCGGACGCGCTGCGCTCGGCGATGCGCGAGGACCCCGACGTCATCCTCGTCGGCGAGATGCGCGACTACGAGACGATCTCGGCGGCGGTCACGGCGGCGGAGACGGGGCATCTCGTCTTCTCGACGCTGCACACGACGGGCGCGGCCCAGACGCTCGACCGCATCGTGGACGTCTACCCGTCCCACTCGCAGGGCATGATCCGCTCGCAGCTCTCGGGCGTGCTGCGCGGCGTCGTGACGCAGACGCTGCTGCCGATGGCGGACCGGAGCGGGCGCACGGTCGCGACGGAGATCCTGATCGGGAACGACGCCGTCCTGAACCTCATCCGCGAGGGCAAATACCACCAGCTCGCGAGCACGATGCAGTCCAACGCGGCGCTCGGCATGCACACGCTGGCGGGCGACCTGGCGCAGCTCGTGCGGAAGGGGCGCATCACGCGAGAGGCGGCGGAGGGCGCCGTGAACAACAAGGCGGAATTGTTGCAATATCTCGGGGGGTTTTGATCAGGCGGTATATCCGAATATCGGAAGCCAGAAATTGTACATGAAATCGACGATGGCGGTGCGCGCCGGCGTGAGGATGTAGCCGAGGATGGAAATATCGGCGAAAGCGCCGATGAGGATGACCGCCATCAAGATGAAGCCGCCGTTGCGGTAGAGCCCGGGGTACCAGGGCTTCCCCCTCCAGCCGAATATCTCCGTGAGGATGCCGAAGCCGTCGAGCGGCGGGATCGGGATGAGGTTGAAGACCATGAGCACCGCGTTGATCTGGATGGCGTAGTCGAGGATGTCCATCCCCCAGCCGGTCCCGCCCGTGCTCGGAAAGAGCGCGATGTACACTGCGACCAGGCAGAACGAGACGATGAAATTCATCGTGACGCCCGCGATGTCCACGACGAAGTTTTTCAGCCGCCTATAGCGCGTGAAGGCGTAGGGGTTGACGGGGACAGGCTTGCCCCAGCCGAAGTGCACGAGGATGAGCGCGACGAGGCCGATCGCGTCGATGTGGGCGATCGGGTTGAGCGTCACGCGCCCCATCCGCTTCGCCGTCATGTCGCCGAGCTTGTAGGCGGAGAAGGCGTGCGCAAACTCGTGGACGGTGAGCCCGAGGATGATGCCCGGCAGCGTGATCAAAAGGGTGTATAGAAACTGGCTGATACTGGCATACCCAAGCATGGCGTCAATCTCCTTCCTCGGGCTGCGCGGCGGGCGCCTGCGCGGCGCTTTCGATCCGCGCGATGCCGGCCATATAGTCCACAAACTGCCGCGCGACGCGCCCGGACCGCCCGCCGTGGCGGATCTCCCACTGCAGCGCCGCCTCCGTCAGCTCGTCGTCCGGCATCGTGAGCCCGGCCTTCGCCGCGAGGCTCCGCACGATGTCGAGGTAGCCCTGCTTGTCCGGGGCCCCGTAGATGAGCGTGATGCCGAACCGCTCGGACAGCGAGCGTTTCTCCTGGATGTTGTCGCGCAGGCGCACGTCGTCCGACCCCTGCCGGTCCGACCAGACCTCCTTCACGATGTTCTTGCGGTTGGACGTCGCCATGAAGATCGCGTTCTCGGGCTTCGCGAACAGGCTGCCCTCGATCATGGACTTGAAGATCTTGTAGCCGCTCTCGCTCTCTTCGAACGAGATGTCATCGATGAAGAGGATGAACTTCATGCCGCGGCCCTCGATCGCGTGCATCACCTCCGGCAGCCGCTCGAGCTGCTCCTTGCGGATGCTGATCATCTTGAGGCCCTTCGCGCCGTACCGGGCGATCAGCCCCTTGACGGAGGACGACTTCCCCGTGCCGCTGTCCCCATAGAGCAGGACGTTGTTGGCCGGAAGCCCCGCGAGCAGGATCTCCGTGTTTTTGACGAGCCGCTGCGTCTGCAGGTCGACGCCCACGAGATCCTCGAGCAGGACGGGGCTGGCCATGCGCACTGGCGCGAAGACCCCCTTCTCGTCCGTCAGCTCGAAGGCGGGCGAGGAGGAGAACACGCCGCAGCCGTAGTTGCGGTAAAACTGCGCAAGCCCGATCGCCGTGTCCACGCAGTCCTTCTTGCGCATGGCGAGGTGGATCGCCTCCAGGTGGCCGGGCCCCTTGACGCCGTCCACCAGCGCGCCGAACGCCGCGACGTTCCGCCCGTCCACGACCCCCGTCACCTTCTCGTAGTTGAAATCGTAGATCGTGCGGATGAGCTTCAGCTCCTTCGACGCGTGCAGGAACAGGGCGTTTTGCGTCGGCGTGAGCTGCTTCAGGGACTGCTTTGCCTCCGGGCCCGGCTTCATGCCGTCGAAATAGCCGTGCTCCGCCATGAGCGCGAAGGCGTTTTCCTCGGCGGCGAGCACCGAGCAGAAATAGTTTTGCAGGTACGTCCCCGTGATCGACCCGTGGCCGACGCCCTTGATGAGCCGCCGTTGGATGGAGTAGTACGATTCCACGATCGCGTCCTCGATCACGTCGTTTGACGCGTCCTGCGTCACGCCCGTGATCAAGCCCGCAATCTCGTCCCGGCGGAAATTGTCGAAGAGGATCAGCTGGTCGATGTAGCGCTTCGTGTTCATCGATAGAGCGGGTGCGCCTCCGTGAGCTCCGCGACGATCGTCCGCGCCATCTCCGTGGCCGACGCGTCGCCCGGGTTTTTCAGCACGAGCGCGATGGCCTCCGCCGTGCGCTCCGTGTCCTTCTCGTCGAACCCGCGCGTGGTGAGCGCCGGCGTCCCGAGCCGTACGCCGCTCGTGACGGACGGCGGGTTGGGGTCGTTGGGGACGGCGTTTTTGTTCGTCGTGATGTTGGCCGCGTCCAGCAGGTCCTCCGCCTCCGCCCCCGACACCCCCGTGCCGATGAGGTTGAGGAGCACGAGGTGGTTGTCGGTGCCGCCGGACACGAGCCGAAAGCCGCTCTTCAGCAAGGTGGCGGACAGCGCCTGCGCGTTCTTCGCGATCTGCTCCTGGTACGCCTTGAACGGAGGCGCGAGCGCCTCCTTGAAACAGACGGCCTTGCCCGCGATCACATGCTCCAGCGGCCCGCCCTGGATGCCGGGGAAGATCGCCTTGTCGATGGCCGGCCCGTACGGCTCCTCCGCGAGGATGAGTCCGCCCCTGGGGCCGCGCAGCGTCTTGTGCGTCGTCGACGTCACGATCTGCGCGTGCCCGACCGGGCTCGGGTGCACTCCGCCCGCCACGAGGCCCGCGATATGCGCCATGTCCACCATGAGCAGCGCCCCGACCTCGTCGGCGATCGCCCGGAACCGCGCGAAGTCGATCACGCGCGGGTAGGCCGACGCGCCGGCGACGATCAGTTTCGGCCGGTGCTGCTTCGCCTTCGCCAGCACGTCCTCGTAGTCGATGGTCTCGCTGTCCGGGTGGAGCCCGTAGTTGATGAAATGGTAGTACTTCCCGGAGAGGTTCGCCTTGCTGCCGTGGGTCAGGTGCCCGCCCTCGGCGAGGCTCATGCCCATGACCGTGTCCCCGGGCGACAGCAGCGCGAAGTAGGCCGCGAGGTTTGCGTTGACGCCGGAATGCGGCTGGACATTGGCGTACGGCGCGCCGAAGAGCTGCTTCGCGCGCTCGATCGCGAGGCTCTCCACCTCGTCGATATACTCGCACCCGCCATAGTACCGGTGCCCCGGGTACCCCTCGGCGTATTTGTTTGTGAGCGCGCTGCCCATCGCCTCCAGCACGGCCGCCGAGGTGAAGTTCTCGGAGGCGATCATCTCGATCTTGTGCTCCTGCCGGCCCATCTCCCGGCGGATCATGTCCGCTACGTCTTTGTCCGTCTGATCAAGGTAGTTGAAATACATCTAACTGTGCCCGCCTTTCTCCTGGCTGTCCGCTTCCGCTTGCTGCTGTTCTTCTTCTAGCCCAAGCAACTCGACGCCGCGCGCGAATTTCGTCTTGAGCTCCGGTTCGAGCGAATAACGCCCCGCGATTTTCTTCCCAAAGGAAATCAAGTCCTCCTTCGTGCCGGAGAACAGCTCGATCTCCGCCTCCAGCAGCGGCAGCGAGCGCATCCCGGCCACGATCGCCCCTTCGTCGAGCGACAGCTCCATGATGCTCTGCCCGTAGTCCAGCCGGATGCGCCTGCGCGTGAAGATCATGTCGAAGATGTTCTCGAGCGGCTTCCCGTCAATGACGTCGAGCAGGTCGCGCCCCTCCGCGCTCTGCATGAAGATCTGCGGGTCCGGCGAGAAGAAGCAGGTCTCGTCCGCGACCGGCACGTTGATCTCGCTGCGGATATACAGCCCGCGGATGCCCTCGTCGTCGTCGCGCCATTTCAGCGTGCCCACGATGTGGTCGTTCTCGGACCGGATGCGCAGCGCGATGTTGTTGTTCGTAAGCACGCGGTCCTCGGTGTCGAAATAGGCCGCTTTCATGCGCACCGCCTCGGTCCCCCCCTCCTCAGCGTAGCGCCGGATCCAGACATCGTTCAAAATCCTGTCATAGAGTTCGAGCGAGCCAATTTTGTACTTCAGTTCAATCTCCATAATTCAATTATTCTATCATGCAACGTATTGAAACGGCAACAAAATTCTAAGCAGAGGCCAATCCGCAGAAAAGTTTCGATATCTGTATGAAGGGGGTGCGGACGGATAGACAGCGGGTTGTGTTGAGTGTTAGAATAACATTCATGCGTGAACTTGCTGTATTGATCACGGCCGGCGGCACCTCGGAGAATATCGACGACGTGCGCCGCATCACAAACTCCGGGACCGGGAGGCTCGGGGCGCTGATCGCTACGCGTTTTGCGGCGGGCGAGGCGGGCTGCCACATCACCTATCTGCGCTCGGAGGCGGCGGTGCGGCCCAACGTGCGCGACGAGTCGAAAATCGAAACCCATATCTGCGACAGCGTGCTCTCCCTGAAGGAGGCGGTGGAGCGGGTCTGCTCCGCGCGCCGGTTCGACATCGTCGTGCACAGCATGGCGGTGGGGGACTATATGGTGCGCGCCGTCACGGACGCGGAGCGGCTGGCCGGGGCGCTGGCGGGCGCGGATCCGGATGCGGGCGAGGCGGGCCTTGCCCAGGTGGTGCTGAACCCACCCGGGATCCGCGAGGCGAAGATCAGCTCGGACAAGGACAACCTCGTCGTCGTGCTCGAAAAGGCGCCGAAGATCATCTCGCTGCTGCGCGGGCTCGCGCCGGGGGCGGTGATCACGGGCTTCAAACTGCTCTCGAACGTGAGCGAGGAGGAGTTGGTGCGCGTCGGGCTGGGGCTGCTCACGAAAAACCGCTGCGACTTCGTCCTCGCGAACGACATGCGCACGGTGCGCTCGGACCGGCACGAAGGGCTGCTCATCGCGGCGGACGGGTCGTACGAGCACGCCTTCGGGAAGCAGGATATCGCGTCGCTGATCGTGCGCCGCACGACGGCGCTGGCGGAGGCGCGCAGGGCGTGAAGCCCGGGGAAGGAGGAAGACCATGGCAAATGTACTGCTCGGCGTGACAGGCGGCATCGCCTGCTACAAAGCGTGCGAGGTGGCGAGCCGCCTCGTGAAGGGAGGCCATGCGGTCGATGTCGTGATGACGAAAAACGCGCAGGAATTCGTGAGGCCCCTGACGTTCCAGACGCTCGTGAAGGCGCCCGTGTACACGGATTCCTTCGCGCCGATCGAGGACTATAGCGTCGAGCACATCTCCCTCGCGAAGCGCGCGGACCTCTGCCTCATCTGCCCCGCGACGGCGAACGTGATCGGCAAGCTCGCGGCCGGCATCGCGGACGACCTGTTGACGACGGTGCTCCTGGCGGCCTGGGAGAAGCCGCTCGTGGTCTGCCCCGCGATGAACACGGCGATGTACGAAAACCCCGCCGTCCAAGAGAACCTGGCGAAACTCCGCGCGCGCGGCGCGCACATCGTAGAACCCGGGGAGGGCCTGCTCGCCTGCGGCGACGAGGGCAGGGGCCGCCTCGCCGAGCCGGCGGAGATCACCGCCTTCCTCCAGAACCTGCTGAAAGAAGCCGCCCAGTGAAGTTCATCTCCATCCTGTTCCGGACGAAAAAACTGATCCCCGTGATCATCGGGATCATCTGCCTGCTCATGGTGCAGGCGTATTGCGAGCTCATGCTGCCGCGGTATATGAGCCGCATCGTCGACGAAGGCGTCATGCAGGTGTCGCTCAGCGGCGGCACGGCCAACCAGATGATGGCCGCGATCAAGGAGCCGGGCCTGGGGATGCTGCTGTTCGCGTGCATCGCCATCGTGGTGGCCGTCCTCATCGGCCTGCTCGCGAGCCTGTCGGCGGCCTCGATCGGGCGCAGGCTCAGGCGCGAGACGTTCGAGCACGTCATGGCCTTCTCCAACGCGGAGATGGACCGCTTCTCGGCGGCGTCCCTGATCACGCGCAGCACGAACGACATCCAGCAGATCCAGATGGCCATCGTGATGTTCCTGCGCATGGTGCTGTTTTCCCCGGCGATGGCGGTCGGCGGCATCATCATGGTCTCGCGCACGGACGTCGGCCTGTCGTGGATCGTCATCGTCGCGGTCGTCAGCCTGCTCGCCGTCATCGGCATCCTGCTCGGCATCACGATGCCGAAGTTCAAGCGCATGCAGCCCCTCATCGACGGCGTCAACCTCGTCAGCCGCGAGATCCTCACGGGCCTGCCGGTCATCCGCGCCTTCTGCCGCGAGGACTTCGAGCGGGAGCGCTTCGACAAAGCCAACACCGAGCTCTACGAGACCCAGCTGTTCACGAACCGGGCGATGAGCCTGTTCTTCCCGATCATCATGGTCATCATGAACGTCGTCTCCATCGGCGTCGTGTGGTTCGGCGGCGAAAACATCGCGGCCGACCCGAACGGGATGCAGGTCGGCGACCTGATGGCCTTCATCACCTACACGATGATCATCGTCTTCAGCTTCATGATGCTGTCGATGGTCACGGTCATGCTCCCGCGCGCGAGCGTCGCCGCGGACCGCGTGATGGAAGTCATCGCGACGGAGAGCAGCATCGTCGACAGGGAAGGCGCGGAAGGGCAGGATATTTCAAATAACAATAACGAAATCCGCTTCGAGGACGTGAGCTTCCGCTTCCACGACGCCGAGGCGGACACGCTCTCGCACATCACCTTCGCGGCGGAGCCGGGGCAGACGACGGCGATCATCGGCGGCACGGGCAGCGGCAAGTCGACGCTCGTGCACCTGATCCCCCGGCTGTTCGACGTGACGGGCGGGCGGCTGACGGTGGGCGGCGTGGACGTGCGGGACCTGCCGCAGAAAACACTGCGGGCGCGGATCGGTTTCGTGCCGCAGAAGGGCATGCTGTTCTCCGGCACGATCGAGTCGAACATCAAATACGCGGGGCCGCAGGTGACGGACGGGGACATGCGGCAGGCGGCGGCGGTCGCGCAGGCGGCGGATTTCATCGAGGAAAAGGAGGACGGCTTCGAATCGGAGGTCGCGCAGGGCGGCTCGAACGTCTCGGGCGGGCAGCGGCAGCGGCTGGCGATTGCGCGGGCGCTCGCGGGCAAGCCCCCGATCCTGATCTTCGACGACAGCTTCTCCGCGCTCGACTTTCGGACGGACGCGGCGCTGCGGCGGGCGCTCGCCGAAAACGTCGCGGGCGCGACGGTCATCATCGTGGCGCAGCGCGTCGCGACGATCCTGCGCGCGGACAAGATCGTGGTGCTCGACGAGGGGAAGGTCGTCGGGATCGGCACGCACAGGGAATTGCTGGGGACCTGCGGGGTCTACCGCGAGATCGCGGCCTCGCAGCTTTCCGAAAAGGAGCTTTCGGCATGAGCAAAGGCGGCGGCGGCACGGATCCGGGGAAGCGGCGGGGTGCCTTCAAGAAGTACGAACGCCGGCGCAGCGGGGGCTTCGGCGGGCCGCCGCCGGGCGCGATGCCAAGCGAAAAGCCCCGCGACTTCAAAGGCTCCATCAAGAAGATGCTCCGCTACATGGCGAAGCACCGGGCCGGGCTCGTCGCCGTCGCGATCTTCGCGGTCGCCAGCACCTGCTTCAACATCATCGGCCCGAAGATCCTGTCCGGCGCCATCACGGAGCTCTACGACGGGCTCGTCGCCATCAAGCAGCATACGGGGACGATCCATTTCGAGCGGATCGGCATGATCCTGATCCTGCTGCTCGCGATCTACCTCGTGTCGATGGTGTTTGGGATGCTGCAGGGCTGGATCATGAGCAATATCACGCAGAAGACGGGCTACGAGATGCGGCGGCAGATCGCGGACAAGATCCACCGCATGCCGATGAAGTACTTCGAGTCGAACAGCGTCGGCGACGTGCTGTCGCGCATCACGAACGACGTGGACACGCTGACGACGAGCCTGAACCAGAGCGTGACGCAGCTCATCTCCAGCGTCGCGAACATCGCCGGCGCGCTCATCATGATGCTCCTGATCAGCCCGCTCATGACGCTGATCGCGGTCGCGATGCTGCCGATCACGGTCGGCCTCATCGCGTTCATCATGCGGTTCAGCCAGAAGCATTATTTCCGCCAGCAGGAATACCTCGGGCGCGTGAACGGCCAGGTGGAGGAGGACGTCTCGGGCCACAACATCGTGAAGCTCTACTGCCACGAGGAGCAGTCCCTGAAGGAATTCAACGAGACGAACGACATCCTCTACGCGTCCGCCTGGAAGAGCCAGTTTTTCGGCGGCCTCATGCACCCCGTCACAAATTTCGTGAGCAACCTGGGCTACGTGGCGGTCGTAGTGCTCGGCGGCATGCTCGCGTTCCAGCGGGTCATCACCGTCGGCGACATCCAGGCCTTCATCCAGTACGTGCGCAACCTGACGCAGCCGCTGACGATGATGGCGCAGGTCGTGAACATGCTGCAGAGCATGGCGGCGGCGGCGGAGCGCGTCTTCGCCTTCCTCGAGGAGGAGGAGGAGACGGAGGACCAGGCCCGCCCCGATGGCGCCCCGGGCGCCCCGGCGGCGGACGGCCCCCAGGTGGCGTTGGACCATGTCCGCTTCGGCTACGACCCCTGCGCCCCCGTCATCCGCGACCTGACGGAGAACGTGGCGCAGGGCAGCACGGTCGCGATCGTGGGGCCCACGGGCGCGGGCAAGACGACGCTCGTGAAGCTGCTCATGCGGTTCTACGACGTCGACGCGGGCGCGATCCTCGTGGACGGCAGCGACATCCGCACGATCCCGCGCGCGGACCTGCGGAGGCATTTCGGCATGGTGCTGCAGGACACGTGGCTGTTCAAGGGCACGATCATGGAGAACATCAAATACGGCCGGCCGGGTGCGACGGACGAGGAGGCCATCGAGGCCGCGAAGGCGGCGCACGTCCACCACTTCGTGCAGACGCTGCCCGAGGGCTACAACCTCATGCTCTCCGAGGAGGCGGACAATATCTCGGCCGGGCAGAAGCAGCTCCTCACGATCGCCCGCGCGATCCTCGCGGACAGCCCGATCCTCATCCTCGACGAGGCGACGAGCTCCGTCGACACGCGCACGGAGCAGCTCATCCAGGGCGCGATGGCCAACCTGAAGAAGGGCCGTACGGCGTTCGTGATCGCCCACCGGCTGTCCACGATCAAAAACGCGGACGTCATCCTCGTGATGGACCACGGCGACGTCGTCGAGCAGGGCACGCACGAGGCGCTCCTGGCCGCGGGCGGCTTCTACGCCGAGCTCTACAACAGCCAATTCGATGTTGTGGTATAATCTTGGCATCTAAGTCACGGCGAATAGGAGGTTGTTTGAATGGTTGAATATGATGCGAATGGGAATCCGATCGATCCGGCGCAGGGCGTAGCGCAGGGCACGCCGCCGCCGCAGTACTACCAGCCGGCGCCCGGGAAACCCCTGCACGTGGTATCCCTGGTGCTCGGCATCATCTCGATCGTGGTGTGCTGGCTCTTCGGCCTGCCCAGCATCGTGCTGGGCATCATCGCCGTCATCCTGGCGCGCAACAGCAAGCAGACGTACAACTCGGTGCCCGGGTTCGTCACCGGCCTCATCGGCCTGATCCTCGGCGTCATCGTGCTGTTCGCCTGGCTGGTGCTCGGCGCGGCGCTCAGCATGTTGTAAAATCATAGAAAAAAGCGCAAAAAAACGGGAAACACGCCGGATTGTTTGACAGCCCGGCGTCGCTTTGTGATATAATTGGCACGATTGGAGTTTTCTTTTCTTATTCGTTTTATTGGGAGTTGTTATAGGAGGTTTAGAAATGGTTGAATTTGACTCAAACGGGAATCCCATCGAGCAGGCACAGGACGCGGCCCAGCAAGCGCCGCCGCCGCAGTATCAGGCACCGCAGCAGCCGTACCAGGCGCCGTATGGGGGCGCACCTTACGGCGCGCCCGCGAAGCTGCC
>JAISTX010000047.1 GCA_031272365.1 Eubacteriales Family XIII. Incertae Sedis bacterium | reverse complement strand
AAGCGGTATCTGCCGATGGATTCGATCAATGAGCTGTATGCCCAGCCGTTGCAGTTGGAGGCAGCTTAGATGGTACAGATGGTTTTATCGAATTTACACCACTTGACAAGACGCAACCGATGTCACTGACACGTCTTATCAAGTTCGCGGCTTTATTGATGTGGATAACGGTGGTGCTACAAAAGATCGAAATGGAATACAAACAGAAGGTTCAGCAGCAACGTTCTGGGATGAGGCGGGGTTTCTCAGCGCTGACGGTAGAAAATTCGTGATGAAATTTGTCTTAGGTTCCGCAGTATACGTGAACAACTACGGAACATTCAATTTGCCAGATGAAGTGTTCACTGCAAGCGGC
This sequence comes from Eubacteriales Family XIII. Incertae Sedis bacterium, assembly GCA_031272365.1. Taxonomy (GTDB): domain Bacteria; phylum Bacillota; class Clostridia; order Peptostreptococcales; family Anaerovoracaceae; genus WRFF01. The sequence continues at coordinate 59,324 of JAISTX010000047.1, read as the reverse complement.
GACAATGGAACGCTGATAGGTGACTCCGTTATGGATGGCAATATCCCGGGCTGCGGAGATCATGCCGGAACGATAGTTGTAAAGCTGAGGCCTGATTACGAGCAGACAGAAGAAAGCCCTGACATCATCACAACATCGATAAAGAAAGAAGCTGACAACTCATGGAGGCGCGATATAACTGTTGACCCGACAAAAAGTAATTTACTTACGGTATTATTGCAAAATACAAATGACCCAATACAAAATCGAACTCTCTGCGTCCTTTGAACGCGATCTTGCGCGCGCCGCCTACTGCTGTAACGCCCGCTCCACCGCCGCCGCGATAAATGCCGACCGGTTGTTGGTGACGCGGTCGATCCTGCGGACGAGCCGCTCATCCAGGCTGATGTTGAATTTGCGAGTGGCGGGCTTCAGGGGTAGCAGCGCCACCTTGACCACATAGAAATGATAGGACTTGTCCCACTCGCCCCATTCCGCCCATTCCGTCTGAATGCGCTCGATGGATCGCGGCTCCGGGAGCGTCCCGTTGCACTCCGCGTACAAAGACAACGCTTCGTGCGCCTTTCGATTAATGTATCCCATGCAACCCCGTAGTGAAGGATTGTTCATAATATGTTCGCAAACATATTTTCTATACTATTATATGATAGAACACTCCCTGTGTCAAACAGAAATGAAGCTGCGCCCCCTATCCCCGCGCTGTGCAGTGTTGCAACTTTTGCGGTATGTGTCTGCAGTTTTTGTGCAACAACGCAGCTAATGCGGTACTTTTTTGCGCTCTTGCACGAAAAAATACCGCATTAGTTGCAACGTTGCACACAGCATCTGTTTTTGTCACTCCGCCTCGCTCAGCCACTGCGCGAGCCGGCGCGTCTTTTCTGCTGCTGCTGCGTCCTCTGCGGCGGGCACGACGTCCGTGCGGCGCGATACCACGATGAGATCATCCCGAACCTCCGCGTTCATCATGCGCATCAGGATCATCGCCGCGCGTATCGCGCCGTGCTCGTCACCCTTGCCGGTGCCGCCGCCGACGAGGAGGATCCCGCCCCGTTTCGGTTTGTAGGACACGGGCGCGCGCAGGTATTCCCGTGCGCTGTGCGTATACTGAAACCGGCTCGCGAGGCTCAGCACGGGCCCCGTCACGTTGCCGAAGTAGATCGGCGACGCGACGACGACGGCGTCGAAATCGTCCGCGTAGATGAGATCCATATCGTCGCGGATGACGCAGCCCGGCGTCCCCCGGCACGCCCGGCAGTCGAGGCAGGGGGAGATATCGGAATAATACGCGGACAGCTCGGCCACCTCGCCCGGAAGCTGCCCGCGCAGAATGCCGATGAGTGCCGCCGTGTCCCCCGCTTTGCGCGGCGAGCCGCCTATGATCAGCGTCTTCATTCGAGGGACAGTATCCTCTGGACGAGCAGCACCACGTCCGTCATGGACAGGGTGCCGTCGCCGTCCATGTCCGCCGCCGCAAACTGCACCTCGGTCAGCGTTGCCGAACCAATGAGGGCGTTGACGATGCGCACCGCGTCGGAGATCGTCACGACCCCGTCGCCGTCGACATCCCCGGGGGCGGGGCCGTCCGGCGGGGCCTCCGCCTGAATGACCGTCAGGGCGTTTGCGTACTTCGGCAGGCGGTCCACGATCTTCGTGTGGTTCTCAAGCTCCGCCTCCGTCTGCCCGTAGATGAAACGGTACGCGTTGCGTTCGTCGCCCGGCAGCGGCTCCGTCCCCGCGCCGTCGGAGCGGAGCGCCGTATTGCCCTTGACGACGAACATCGGCGCGAGCGGCGCGGCGCCCTCCGCCGATTCCGTGAAGATGTTCGGGTAGTACCGGCGCGGCGCGCCATACAGGTCTTCCCACGCAAACGTCATCGACATGCCGTCGATGCTGCCGATGCGCAGCTTGTCGCCCGCCGCAAACGAAAGGCCGGCGTCCGCGAGCAGCGCATCCAGGGTCACCGCCAGATCCGCGCGCCCGATCATCGGGTCGGTTTCCGACGACCAGCCGCTGTAATACACGTTCTCCACGGCCATGCCGAGGACGTCCGCCCGCTGCCAGGTTTTCACCGCGGCCGGCGCCCCGTCGTCGCCCGCTTGCGTATACACGGTCAGCGGCGCGTAGGAAATGTCCAGCGCCACCTCCGCGTCCGCGTCCGGCATCGTGAACGCGTACAAGCCCTCCTTCAAAAGCGCAGCGGGAACCGGCGCCGCGTCCGCGCCCCGCACCAGCACGCCGTCCATCGAGGCGGCAAGCGCATACGCGTCGCGCGCCACGGACACAAACACCGTCGCGCCTGCCTGCACCGACAGGCCACCGTCCGGCGCAGGATTGTTATTCAAAAGCCCGCCGGAGGATACCGAGACCGTCCAGATGGCGTCCAGGCCTTCCGGCAAAAGGAGCGCGTGCGGCGCGGCGTTTTCCGGGACGTCGTTTTCGAGCCACACCTCCACGCGCACGCCGCGGCCCGGCATCACGAAGCCATAGGCGCCCGCGCCCTGCGCCGCCACCGCCACCGCCGTGCCCGCCGCGTCCGTCACGCGGACAAGGTAAACGCGCTTCCCGGCGGGGACGCCGGACACCGTCACCGTGACGGCCTCGCCTTCGGCCGCCTCCGCAGCCGAGAGCGCCGCGGTCGCCGTGCCGCCGAGCACCACAGGCTCAGCAACGGGGTAGCGGACGTCCGGCTGCCCCCCGCCGCCTGCCTGCCAGGCCAGCACCGGGTAGCCGTCGTTGATGCCCTGCGCATCCTCCGCAAAATGCGCGCCGAGCGCCGCGAGCACCTCCGCGCCCTTCAGCTCTTCGGCCGTCTTCTCCGTCACATACGGCGTATCCCAAATGGCGATGCCGTCCGGCTGCCGGAAAAACACATAGTCCGGGTGGGACGGGTCCGCCTGCGGGTAGCACCCCGCCTCGTAGAAGCAGTCCTCGTACGTCATCGTGTTGGCCGCCGTGCTGCTGTTGCCGCCGGAGATATGGCCGGTCATCATGATGTAGTGATTGTCCATCGCCGGATCCATGCCGTCCGTGTTCACCGAAATCAGCCCTGCCTGATAGACGTTCGTGATGGCCGTGCCGACCGTATGGTTTTCCTCGCAACCGACGAGGCCGCCCACGGCGCGGATATGCCCCATGTCCTGGTTGGCGCGGTTGTCGTAGACCGTGCCCCGGTTGTAGCAGCTGTCGATCGTGCCGCCCTGCAGCTTGCCCGTGATGCCGCCGATGTACAGCTTGCCGAAGCTGTGCCCCTCGATCGCGCCCGTATTGAAGCACGACCGCACGGTCACCTCGCCGAACTGCCCGCCGACGATCCCGCCGAGGTATTGGTAGCCCGTGATGCTGCCCGTGTTGAAGCAGCGCTCGATGACGCCGTCCATGCCCGTGTCCGCGCGCCCAAGGATCCCGCCGAGCTTGCCCGAGCTGCGGTCGCTCGAAAAATTGGTGAGGCTGCCTTCGTTCGCGCAGTCCGCGATGGCAAACGCGCCGGCCGCGTCCGCCGCGACGCCGCCGACATAGCTGCCCTCGGCCCGCACCGTCACGCAGTTCGTCACGCCGGAGACGGTGCCCGCGAGATACGCGATGACGCCGCCGACGCATTGACCCCCCGACACCTCTCCGGAGACCGTCAGGTCTTTCACCGTCCCCGTCAAATAACCAAATAACGCCACGCCGTCGCCCTCTGCGATATGCAGACCTTCGATGGCGTGCCCGCCGCCGTCGAAGGTGCCGGCAAAGGGATGCCGCGCGGCCACCGCGTACCCGTAGGTACCGATGGGCGTCCACGCTTCGCCCCCCAGGTCGATGTCGCTTTGAAGCACCACGGTCACACCCGCGTAGTCGTCGCCGGCGTTCACATCCTCCGCGATCGCAAGCAGATCCTCCGCCGTCGAAATCGCGACGACGCCCCCGGGGCCGTCCCCCGGTGCGGAGGCAAACCCCTGCACGGGGAACAGGGCGCATACGACCACCCATACCAGCACGAGGATTTTTGCACGTCTATTGGTCATGTTTCGCTCCTCTAATTGGATGGCGCGAGCGCAAGCGAGCGGCTACCTTTTTCCGTCAAACCCCAAGCAGCGTGTGGAGCACCAGCACCACGTCCGCCATCGTCAGCACCCCGTCGCCGTCCATGTCGGCCGCCAGCACCTGCCCGTCCGTCAGGGCGCCGGCCCCGAGGATGGCCTGCACGAGCTGCGTCACCTCAGCCATCGTCACCTGGCCGTCTCCGTTCAGGTCGCCCGAGCCGGGCTCGCCGTATTCCGGCGCCGGTGTCGGCGGCGTGCCGCCCTGCCAAGCGAGCACCGGGTAGCCGCCGTTGATGCCGTCCGTATCGAGGTTGAAAGCGTCGCCCTCCCCGTTCAGCAGCAGCACGAAGGCGTTGCTCTTCAGCTCGTCCGCCGTCTTCCCGGCGTCGTCCGCCAGCCAGCCCTGCTCCACGTCCGCGAACTGCGGGACCGTGCTCGTGATCTCGAGATAGTAGCAGTTCAGGATGTTCGCGGCCGCCGTCGAATGCTTGCCGCCGCCCGAGCCGACGATGCGCCCCGTGCTGCTCGCCGTCACCGCCGTGCCCTGAAGCTCGAGGTGCCCGGTGTTGTAGCAGTTTGTCACGAGGGCCGGCGAGAAGAGGTCGGACACGATGCCGCCCAGATGCGCGCTCTTGTCGGCCGTCTCCAGGTACCCGATGTAGTTGCCCGTATTGTAGCAGCCAGTCACATTGCTGTAGCACTGCGAGACGATGCCGCCGCCGTAGGCCGAGCCGCTCGCGCTGATGCGCACGTCGCCGCTGTTGAAGCAGCCGCTGATGGGCGCGTATTTCGAATAATCCATGCCGACGATGCCGCCGCTGTACTGGTAGCCGATGATGTCGCCGCTATTTTCGTTGTTTGTGATCTCGCCCACGTAGGACGCGACGTCCACGAGGCCGAGGATGCCGCCCGTGCGCCCGCCCTTGGCCGTGTTCGTATTGAGGATGTCGCCCGTATTGGCACAACCCGTGATGACGAACGGGTCGCCCTCCGTGCCGTAGGCGTTGCCGACGATGCCGCCGATCGCGCCGCCCCGGCTGACGCCGTTCTCAAGGCCGGAGGCCGCCTTCTCGCCGCCGTCCGCGTAGACGATCGCGTGGTTCTCGCAGTTTTCGACCGTACCGCCGTAGAGGTAGGCGACCACGCCGCCCGCGACGATCTTCGCCGACACGAGGCCGCTTTCCACCTTCACGTTTTTCACGGTGCCGCTGACGCAGCCGAACAGGCCCTGCGTCGTCTGGGAGACATCCGTGTAGAGGCCGGACACGCTGTGCCCCGCGCCGTCAAACGTGCCCGCGAAGAAATTGGTCTGGGTGAACGTGTTGTTGGCCGTCGCGGTGCCGGTGCCGATCGGCGTCCAGAGCTTGGCCCCCTCCCGCAGCGTGTAGTAGGGGAAGGTCACCGGGTAGCTCAGGGAGCCGAACACCCCCGTCGCGCTGTCGTACAGCCCGTCCTCGTCGAGCACGATGTTCGCGCCGAGCGTGACCGTCTTGCCCGCGAAATCGTCCTGCTCGATGCCTTCGGCCGTGCCGTTGACGATGGCCGCGAGGCCGGCGAGCTGTATCCCGTCTGTGAGGGTGAAGGACGTGTCCTCCGTGTTGTACCAGCTCGTCGCCGGATCCCCCGGCGGCTCCTCGGCCGGCGGCGTACCGCCCTGCCACGCGAGCACCGGATAGCCGCCGTTGATGCCGTCGGTGTCCACATTGTAGGCGCTGCCTTCCTCCCCGTTCAGGAGAAGGACGAAGCCTCCGGCCTGCATCTCCTCCGCGGTTTTGGCGGTGGCACGCGTATTCGTATTCAACTCTGAAACGGACGAATCCAGATAATAGTTATTCTCAAAATTGGTCGTCTCGTTGGTGTTGCTGACCTGGCCCAGCACGCCGCCGACCCTGCCGCGCGACCCCTCGAGCAGGCCGTCCGGGATGGAAACCGTGCCGATGTTGTAGCAGTTTTTCACAGTGCAGTTATGCACGTAGGTATTGCTCTGGCCTGTGAACGCGCCTACGATGCCGCCGGCACCGACCAACGAAGTGGTAGCCGTCGGCGTGACCGCACCCGTGTTGTAGCAGTCGACGATGGCCGCGCCCGGGGAGTACAGCACGCCCGCGATGCCGCCGATGTTGCGGATGTTGCCGGTCACCTGGCCCGTGTTGACGCTCGACTCGATCCGCCCGCCTGATATCGTCATGACGCTCGTAATGCCGCCGGCGCCGTAGTAGGTGTTGCTGGAGGTATTGGAATTCGCCGTGACGGAGCCGCTGTTGACGAGCCCGCTCGAAACGCCGGCGCTGTTGTAATAACCGATGACGCCTCCGGCGTAATAGCCATTCGTGGACGTCACGGAGCCGGCGTTGACGCAGTCTGTGAGATAGCCGCCGCTTTGGAGCTGCGCCACCAGGCCGCCGATATAGGGGCCCGTCGACGAGACCGACGCCTCGTTGCGGACGTTCTCCAGATGGCCGCCGCTGAGCATCGACACGACGCCTGCGACGCTGGCGAGGCCGGAGACCGAACCCGCAACCGTCAGGTTCTTGATGACGCCGCTGGCACCGACATACCGGAAGGGTGCAAAATAGTTGTTCGACGTGTTGGAGATTGCGACCGTCAGCGTGTGGCCGTTCCCGTCAAACGTACCTTGATAGGAGGTTGACGAGGAGCCGCCGATGGGCACAAAATCCGTGCCGGACACGTCGATGTCCGCGACGAGCTCTGCGCTGAGCGTCGTCTCCCCCGCGTTGACGCGGGCCGCAAACGCGATCAGATCGTCCGCCGTCGCGATCGGCAGCGACGTCGCTTCGATACTGGCGAGCGGTTCGATCTGCGCATCTTCCGCATCTTCTGTGACTTCTGTGGCTTCCGCCACCTCCGAAACTTCTGCCGCTTCCGCTGCTTCCGTGGCTTCCGCCACCTCCGCCGCCTCCGGCGCCGCAGCCGCGTCCCCCGCCTCGGCCGCAAACACAGCGGCCGGCAAAAGCGCCGCGACCATCGCAAGCGCGCACAGGAAAGCGAGCATACGCCGCAAACTGTTATTCATGCTCTTTCGCATAGGACACCTCCATCCAATTTTGTACCTTTTTCCGTCAAACCCCGAGCAGCTTATGCAGCACCTGCACCACATCTGCCATCGTCAGGACGCCGTCGCCGTCCATGTCGGCTGCCAGCACCTGCCCGTCCGTCAGCGTGCCGACCCCGATGATGACCTGCACGAGCTGCGTCACCTCGGCCATCGTCACCTGGCCGTCGCCGTCCAGATCGCCCGAGCCGGGCTCGCCGTACTCCGGCCGCGGCGGCGTGCCGCCCAGGCCCGCGAGGATCGGGAACCCGCCGTAGACGCCATCCGTGTCGACGTTGAACGCGTCGCCCAGCAGCGTCACGAAGGACTGCACCTTCATCTCCGCCTCGGTCTTCGCGTAGGCGGTATCATTGATGCTGGATGCCTTCCCGGCCACGGCCACCTTCGCGGTGTCGAGGTAGTAGCTGTTGTTGTTGCCCTGGATGCCCGTCGTGATGCCGCCATAGTTTCCGGTGCTGCAGCTGACCTTGCCCGCGTTGAAGCTGTTCGTGATCGTCCCCTCATTCGTCGAGGTGATGCCGCCCGCCGAAGGCGTGCCCGACGTCGCCGTCTTGGGGTTGTACGCCTGCCCGTAGAAGGCGCAGTTCAGCACATAGGGGTCGTGCCCGTTGTCATAGTTGACGCCCGTGATGCCGCCCGCACCGCCGCGGCCATTGCCGAAGACGGTGGCGCTGCTCGCGCAGTTTTCGACGCCGCCCCAGTTGCGGCCGACGATGCTGCCGTTGAACCGGGCGCCCTTGATATACCCGCTGACGACGACAACGTTCTTCACGACACCGTCCTGCCCGAGGTCGCCGAAGAGGGCGTGCGCGTTGCCTTCCGCCGAGTCGTCGCTCGTGCCCGCGTACGGCACGTAGAGGCCGCTGATCCGGTGGAAGCCGCCGTCGAAGACGCCCTTGAACGGACGCCCCTTGAGGCCGTTGCTGCTGTCGGCAGATCCGGAATAATAACCGATCGGCGTCCACTCGTCGCCCGTCCATTCCGGCGTCGTCCATGTGCCGTCCTCGCCGAAACCACCGGCGACAACCTCTACGCCGCCGAGGTCAAGATCCACCGCCAGCGTCACTGTCTTGCCCGCGAAGTCGTCGGCAGGGATCGACGGGTCGGTGCCCGTGACAGCGCCGGCATCGGAAGCCGCAGGCTTGTTATTCACAATGTTCGCGAAGGCCTTGAATTGCAGCAGGCTCGTGAGCGTGAAAGCGTCGTCCTCCTCGTTGTACCACGAGTAGTCGGGGCCGGGCTCTTCGTCCGGCAGGACGTTGGCCGGGTCGGTGATCTGGTTCAGCGCGAGCGTCTTGCCCTCGGCCGTCAGCGCGCGCCAGTCGGCCAGATATTCATAGGGCACGATGACCACGAGGCCCTCTTCATCCTCTGCGGCGGCCGCCGGGGTCTCCCAGGAGATGTCGTGCGTGGCCAGCCAGCCCGGTGCCGATGTCGCCGTGAAGCTGTCAAGCCCCGTGCAGGTCGCGGCGTACCGCTGCATGAAATTGATGCTTGCAGAGGTGAGCGCCGTCGTGTCCGGCAGGCCGAGGGTCGTGAGGGATGGGCAGTTGTAGGCGTAGTAGCCCATAAACGTGCTGCCCGCCGCAGTGATCTTCGACGTATCCGGGATGCCCAGCTGCGTCAAGCCCGTGCACGCCAGCGCGTAGTTGTAAAGGAAATTGCCCTTTACGGTCGTAAGATTGGATGTCACGGGCGCGTCGAGCGTCTCCAAGGAACGGCAGGAATAGGCATATTGCTGCAGAAACGCGTTTTCGGCCGTGGTGAGCCCTGAAACATCCGGCGCTTCCAGAGACGTGAGGGAGGAGCACTCATAGGCATAGGCCTGCATGAAATTGGCTCCGGCTGTGGTGATTCCCGCCGTGTCCGGCGCATCGAGGGACAGCAGCGCCGAGCAGCCGTCAGCATAGTAGGCCAGGAAGTAGGTGCCGACGGTGGTGAGGCCGGAGGTGTCCGGCACGTCCAGCGATGTGAGCGCTGTGCAGCCGTAGGCATAGGAATGCATAAAGTAAGTGCCAATCGCCGTGAGCGACGAAATGTCCGGCGCCGCAAGGGACGGGAGGCCGGAACAGCCATAGGCATAGCAGTACAGGAAATAGTTGCCCGCAGTTTGTAGCGCGGGGACATCCGGCGCGTCGAGGCTGGCCAGTGCCTTGCAGCCGTGCGCATAGGAGCTCATGAAGTGGGTGCCGGCGGTCGTGATATTGGACAGATCCGGTACGCCGAGCGACTCAATCAGGCTGCAACTGTTGGCGTAGTATTGTAGGAAATAGTTTCCGACCTCGGTGATGGCCGGATCGATGTCAACCGTAACGGTTGACTTGATGTTCGGCAGCACCGACGCGCTGCTGCTGGCCATGCCGGTCAACGGCGTGTAGATGTAGTAGGTGGTGCCTGCTTCAAACGTGATGATGCCGGTTTTCCAGGTGACGCCGTCGGTGGATGCCTCGCTGGACTTCTCCATCGCCTTCGTCACCGTCGTGGCGTCATCCGCCACCACGACGGTGGCCACGACGCCGCTCCCCGGCGCCGTATAGTGCGCGTTCCAGCCCGATTCCGGCTGAGGCTCCGGATCGGGCTCCGTCGTACCGTCTACGATGACATTCGCCGGGTCGGTGATCTGGTTCAGCGCCAGCGTCTTGCCCTCAGCCGTCAGCGCGCGCCAGTGGGCCAAGTGCCCGGAAGGCACGACGGCCACGAGACCCGCCTCGTCTGCAGCGGCCGCGGGCGGCGTGGCCCAGGTCACATCATGCGATCCAAACCAGCCCGGCGCGGAGGTCATGACGAACTGGTTGAGCCTGTTGCAGTTCACCGCGTAGCCAATCATGAACATGGAGCCTGCCGTCGTGAGACCCGTCGTGTCCGGAATCCCGAGCGACGTGAGGTTGCCGCAGCTGCTGGCATAGAGGGACAGGAAGTAGGTGCCCGCCGTCGTGATGCCCGACGTATCGGGCACATCGAGCGACGTGAGCGACGAACAATTGAGGGCATAGTTGTACAGGAAGTAGTTTCCGACCGAAGTCAGGCCGGATATGTCCGGCACGCCCAAAGATGTCAGCGCCGAGCATCCGTCGGCGTAGTTATTCAGGAAGTTGTTGCCTGCCGTCGTGAGCCCGGACACGTCGGGCGCGCCCAGCGATACGAGGCGCGTACTGTTTTGTGCGTATTTTTGCAGGAAGTTGGTGCCGACGGAGGTGAGGGCGGATGTATCCGGCGCTTCCAGGGTCGTGAGGCTCGTACCTGCGGCATATTCGCCCATGAAGAAATTTCCGGCCGTCGTGATGCCGGAGGTGTTCGGGATACCGAGCGTCGCGAGAGACGTGCAGCCGCGCGCATAGTCATACAGGAAATAGTTTCCCACCGTCGTGATGCCGGATATGTCCGGGATGCCGAGCGATGTAAGGGCAGTGCCACCAAACGCATAGGCGCGCATGAAATTGTTGCCAGCCGTGGTCACGCCGGACAGATCCGGCGCGCCCAGCGATACGAGCGCATTGCAATTGAGTGCATAGTATTGCATGAAATAGTCGCCGACATCGGTGATTTCCGGATCGATGTCCACCGCGACGGCCGCCTTGATGTTTGGCAGGATGGCCGTCGTGTCGCTGATCATCCCGGCCAGCGGCGTGTACAGATAGTAGAGCCCCCCGGGTTCCAGCGTCAGGTCGTCCCCCGACCAGGTCTCGCCGTCCGTGGACCACTGGCTGGATCTGGCCATGGCCTTCGAGGCGTTTCCGGGCGCATCAGGTGCCACATATATCGTGGCAACCACGCCGCTTCCCGGCGCGGTGTATCCCACGTTCCAGCTGGTTTCCCCGAGGCCGAATCCACTACCGGCACTACCGGCGCCGTCACCGGGCGCGGTGCCTTCCGTGCCCAACGGCTCCGATATGCCGGTGCCGCTCTCCGCGTCCGCCTCCCCCGCGTACACACTCAGCGCCGGCGTCAACCCAAGCGCCATCACAAGCGCCAGCAGCCAGATCGCCACCCGAGCGCGCAAGCTTTTCATTCTCCCGTTCATATCCTTCTCCTTTTTGAAATACTCCCCCCACAAGAAATACGGTTGATGCGGCGGACGAGCCCGGGTAGAGCCCGCCCGCCTAGAGGAAAAATACTGTTCTCAGCGCATTAGCTGAGCAGTACAATCTGGATGATCTGGAGCACGTCCGTCATCGTCAGGACGCCGTCGCCGTCCACGTCCGCCAGCGCAAACTGCTCCTCCGTCAGCTCCTGTCCGCTGAGGATGGCGGAGATCAGGAACACCGCGTCGGAGATCGTCGTGATCCCGTCGCCGTCGATATCCCCGGTGACGGGCTCATCGACGGGCGGCTCCTCGGTCTGCTCGAAATTGAGCACCGGGAAGCCGTTGTTCTCGCCCTCCTTGAATATGAAGGCGTTCCCGCCCGCGTTCAGCGCGTCGAGGAAAGCCTGCGTCTTCATCTCGTCAGCCGTCTTCGCGGCGTCCGCCGGGAGCGCCGGGGTTCCGTAGTTGCCGATCGGCGCCGTGCCGATGAGCCAGTAGCAGTTTTCGTACGAGCCGCCGCCGTTGTTCGAGGCGATCGACGCCGCCTGCCCCGAGCCGGCCATCGTGATCACGCCGACGTTGTAGCAGTTGACGAGCTTGATCTCGTTCGAGCCCGCGATGCCCGCCGTCGCGTTCGTGTACGTGCTCGTCACCGCGCCCGCGTTGTAGCAGTTTTTGATGATGCCGCCGTTCCAGGCCGCGCCGACGATGCCCGCCGTGCCCTTCGCGTCCGTGCCGTGGACCTCCGCGTAGTTGGCGCAGTTTTCGACGATGCAGCCGATCGCGCCTTCCGGCCGCGGGCTGTCGTTGTACTGCGTCTTGCCCATCTTGCCGACGATGCCGCCGACGCTGCGCCGCGCTGAGATGTAGCCGTCGACGATGACGTTTTTCACGGACGGGTTGTACGGGTGCAGGTTGGCCGGGTCGTTGTCATGCGTGCCGAGGCGCCCGATGAGGCCGACCGACTGCGACTCCTTGAACGGCTCGGGGTTGCCCGCGCCGGAAGACGGGTTCATCGAGGCCCGTTCGCAATAAATATTGAAGACCTTGTGCCCCTGCCCGTCGAGGTTGCCGCAGAAGGACGAGGACAGCAGCGTGCTGCTCTCATTGAGCTGCATCGAATACTGCCCGCCGATGGGCATGTAGTTCGGCCCGCTCCATTTGCCGTCCGTCCCTTTGACGCCGCCCATATCGAGGTCCGCGTCGAGGTAGACCGTCTTGCCCATGAAGCTGTCGATGCCGAACCAGTAGCCGCTCGTGCCGCCCGAATACGTGCCGGTCACAAACGCCTCGTCGCCGTAGAGCACGGCGTCCGTGTTGTAGATGCCGTTGACGATGGCTGCCAGGCCCGCGAGCTGCGAGGGCTCGCTCAGGTGGAACACCGTCTCGTCCGGGTCATACCAACGCACGTCGACCGAGCCGTCCCAGACGTCCGGGTCAGGGCCGGCTTCCTCTTCGCCCGCCGGCGCGACTTCGAATTTGCCCAGATCCTCGTTCCACGTGACGGCAAACTCCTCGTCGTTGACGAAGAGCGTATGATCCTCTTCCGTCGCGTAGAAATACAGTTTGGTTTCATCCGTCAGCGCCGTCCAGTTGGTCGTCGTGTTCGAGATCGGGATCTGCGACTGCTTCTGCAGATCCTCGTTGACAAATTTGTAGCTGTGTTTCCCGCCCGTATAATAAAGCACATCGTCGATGGTCGCGTCGAACGTGTCCGCCTGCGTCTTCAGGTCCTTCGTGTCGAAGACGAGCATGGATACCGGCTCATCGTCCACGTTCAGCTTCTCGGCCGTGATTGCCGCGTCATTGACGCCGGGCTGCGTCACGCCGGCCCACAGCGTGTCGCCGGACTCCTCGAGTCCGTTGCCATTCGGGTCGACCGCGTTGTAGTCAATGTACACGCGCAGCGAGCCGCCCGTGATATAGACCTTGCCGCCACTCGCGTCGTTGCCCTTGTCAAAGCCGCCACCGCCGATGGCCGCCCCGCTGTAGTCGACGTTGAAGTTGAACGTGCCGCCGCGGATATACACCGTGCCGCCGGCCGCGCCGCCATCCGAACCCGCGCCGCCGCCGATGAGCGCGCCGCGCGCGTTTGCGATGATCGTGTACTCGCCGGACAGGAAGGTGATGTCGCCGGGCGTGTTGCCCTTGGCGTTTGCGCCCGTGCCGATGACCGCACCCTGCTTCGTGCCCTTGACGAAGAGCGTCGGGCCGTCAAAGGTGATGGCACCGTTGGCTTCCGCGTTGCGACCGCCGATGGCCGAGCCCGCCTGGTTTTTGTACACATACAGCGTGCCCGTCCCGTTGATGAGCAGGGACGAGGTCGGCGCGATGTGGATTGCGGCGTTGTTGCCGTACCCGCCGTCATACTCAAGCATGTTGGTGCCCGCGATGGTCAGCGTGCCCGCGCCCGACGAAAAGTCGACGACGTCATAGCTCAGGTTGTCGCGGCTGATGTAGACGTCCTCGATCGTGAGCTGCACGCCCGACACCGCCGCGATGATGGCGCAGTTCATATTGGCGTTGGTCTTGCTGCCGTCGCCGACGCCGTTGCCGACGATCGTGACGGGCTCCGTCGTATCGATCGTGATGACCGCGTCCGCCACCCCCGCCGCGAGCTTGTACACGCCGCCCGCGCTGATGGTGACCGTCCCTTCGATGGGGATCACTTCGAGCAGGTCGACTTCGCCGTAGCCCAGCGGTGTGGTACGCACCGGCGGTATCTCCACGGGCGGCCCTGCCGGGACCACTTCCCCGGCGATCTCCTCCGCCGCGGGTTCATCCTCCGCCACGGGTTCATCCTCCGGCGCGGGCGCGTCCTCCTGGGCTGCTTCCCCTTCGTCCGCCGCGGGCGCAAGGACGGCCTCTTCACCGGCGGGCTCGCCGCTTTCCGCCGCGTAGGCCCCCGCCGCCGCCTGCGGGAGGAAGCCGGCCAGCACCATGCACAAGGCAAGCAGCGCAACCAACAGGCGCGCCGGCATTTTCCCAATTATTCGATCCATCTGAACTCAACCATCCTTTCCAACAACAAAAAAGCCATCACCTGTTTTCCCCTGGTGATTGCTACCATTCTCCCACGCCAGAACCCCCCTGTCTGTTCTATCTGGAACACACGGGGGGAATTTTTCGAAAAAAAAACGGGTCTGCAGAAAATCCTCGGAAAAGTGGATTATTTTGATATAATGTTCTATATAGAACAGTCTGTCCGGCTGTATTTCTGTATACTCTTACAAACAAATGAAGGGAAGCCATGGCTGTCAACCGCAAGCTTCTTACAACTTCATACCTCTTCAGCAGCCTGTCCGACCACGATGTAGGCCTGGTTTTGGCTGCGGCGAAACCGTCCACGCGCGCCTTCCGCCGCGGGGACGTCATCTGGCGCGAGGGCGCCGTCATGGACGGGCTCGGCGTGCTCGAGGAGGGGGTCCTCCTGTTCCAGCGCTACCACACGGACGGCAAGATCCAGCTCGCGCGCATCCACACGCCGCCCGACATCCTCAACCTCGAGGCCTCCGTCTCGCGCAAGAAGACGAGCCCCGCCACCGTCGCCGCCGCCACGGACGGCGCCTACATCTGGTTCACGCACGCCGGCCTGTTCGACAACCGCGCCATCCCGGAGCGCACGCAACGGAAGATCCTGATGAACCTCCTCTCCTACCTCGCGGACGACTGCATCCGCTTCATGAACAAATCCGACATCCTCTCCCGCCGCACCGTGCGCGAGCGCGCCATGCTATTCCTCGGCGTCCTGCGCGCGAAGCAGGGGGACACCGTCGACACCGGCATGACGCAGGAGGAGTTCGCCCAGTACCTCTGCGTCGACCGCAGCACCCTGTCCAACGAGCTCAACAAAATGCGCAAAGAGGGCCTCATCGATTTCCGGGGGCGCAAGTACACGCTCCATTATTGAATCCGTGCAAAATCGAACCCGAAGAACGCAAACCCCCAGTGCCCGCCGAGCAGCATCAGAAGGCACACCAACAGGCCGGCGGCGCAGCTGACCAGGCCCGCCCGGACGTCGAACTCCGCCCTGCCCAATACCGCGGTGACCAGCCCGACGGCAGCGGCGTACAGGCCCGCGAGCGGCGCCGTGTAAAGCACGATGGACAAAACCCCGCAGTACAAGGGGCCCCAGTCGAAGCGCTTCTTTTCCGCCGCCATGCCCGCCTGCGGCGAGCCCCCCCAGGCATCGCAGACCTCTATCCCAAACTTTGTCGCGTAATACAGCTGGAACAGCCGCTCGACCCCGAACCACATCATGACGGACATCGCCAGGCACGCGCAAAACGCGATGATTTCCAAAACGGAGCCTGCTGCCTTCCCCGCCAGCAGGCACGGCAGCAGGATGCCCCCGACATAGCCCCCGCATGCCGCCGCGCCGGCCATTCCGGCCCTGCCCCTTGCCGTTCGTTTCAGGGGCGCTTTCCGGGAGATGCGCTTCAGGCTGCCCGCCACGATCACGCACATCAGCATGCATTGGGTCAGTATGACGACCGCGCCGATCCGGCCGTCGCCGACGATCTGGATGCCGAAGCCCACGCCGACCATCAGGAACACCCAGCTCCAAGCGGCGGCCCCGGCCCCGTAGACGACGAAGAAGCAACGGTTGTCCGGAAACCAGCGGTCCGACAGCAAAATCCCGGCCGACCCGAGGGCCACGACCGCCAGGAAAAAGGCGAGCATCCCGGCGCTCTGCATTGTGCCGGAAACGGCCAGGAGCATGCCCAGCCCGGCGAACCCCGCCAAGCCGCCGAACATGAGCCGCTTCGCGCGGGCGAGCGGCAGGAAGCCGCCGTTGCCCTCGTTCACGTACCGCGCATAGAACCCGAACGCATCCGCATCCGGATCAAACGCGTTCGGCCACGCACCCCACAAACCCCATCTTCCAGTCTGCTTCGAATCCAAGGCGACCTCTCCAATCCACCCCTGTTGACACAGCGAAATATATTACAGAAATTTTACAACAATCCGCGCCCGTTTGTAAATAGTGATAGGAATCTTTATTTTTTTATATATATTGAATTGTGCCGCGCATTGGAGAATGGAGAGGTTTGTATTGAAAACATTTACATGTGGTATACTCTATTTGAAGGAGTAAACGAATGTCCGACTTTACTTTTATCGACTTGTTTGCGGGGATTGGCGGCTTCCATCAGGCGGGTGCGCAGCTTGGGGGCACGTGCGTTTTTGCATGTGAGATTGATGAACACGCAAAAAAAGCCTATGCACACAATTACGGGATTGTCCCTTATGGCGATATTACTACCCTCAACGAAAACGACGTTCCAGATCACGACATCCTCTTTGCCGGCTTTCCTTGTCAGCCATTCAGCATTATTGGCAGCCAGATGGGGTTTGAGGATACGCGCGGTACGCTGTTCTTTGAGATCGTGCGCATTTTGAATGCGAAGCGACCGTCGGCATTCATTTTGGAAAATGTGAAGCAACTGAAAACCCATGACAACGGTCGCACATTCAATGTGATCATCAAACAACTGAAAGCCTTGGGGTATGACGTTTATCCAGCTGTATTAAATGCCCTGGACTATGGGTTGCCGCAAAAAAGAGAGCGCACGATCATAGTCGGATTTGCGAAGAAAACAACGAGGTTCGCATTTCCAAAACCAACCGGGAAAGGGAATCTTGTTGACGTATTAGAAGAAGATAGCCAAGTCGACAAAAAGCATTTCGCAAGCGAGGACATTTTGAAGAAACGGATGGAGAAGCATCAAAGCGAGTTTTACCCGTCCATTTGGCATGAAAACGTAGGCGGCAACGTATCAAGCCACCCGTTTTCTTGCGCCCTACGTGCCGGAGCGTCCTACAACTATCTTCTTGTCAACGGCAAGCGCCGTTTGACGCCCAGGGAAATGTTGCGCCTACAGGGCTTTCCTGATTCGTTCGAGATCGTTTGCTCCGATGCGCAAACAAGAAAGCAGGCGGGGAATGCCGTTCCTGTAAATATGATCAAAGCAGTTCTCAAGGAGGTTCTTTATGCCAGATCTGCCGAGGCTGCGGGACGCGAGAAGGAATACCGCCCCCGCGCTGTACCCTCTTGGAGAAATACCGTTACAATATCTGGTTGAGATGGGGAAGTCCCTGACCTATTACTATGCGATAGGCCGAAAGGACATTACCGGTGATGATTGGGGCGATGTGTTTGCCGGCGCCATCGGCGGTACGCATTTTGCAAGCCCTGTCGGGATTGTTGATGTCGCGCTCAATCAAATGGCGTGGTCGACCAAGACCGTGCAGAGCGCAAACCCCCATCGAGCCACGTCTGTGAGGATTATATCCGGGCGCAATTCGCCAGACTATTCATATGGCATTACCGATCCTCATGCGGACATTCAAAAGACCGGGGACGCTGTGTTGAGCATCTGGAACGCAAGACTTGATATTGCGAAAAACGAGTACAACCTCTTGCGGGAGGCCGTGCTGATTCGCAATATCGAGGGTCGTACTTTTACTTATTTTGAAACGGAGCTCACACAGTTTTCGCCGTCCGAATACGAGTGGAAAAAGAACGACCGCGGCAATTTTGAGGGCTTTCGGAAATCTGATGATACACACACGTTTACTTGGCAGCCCCACGGCTCACAGTTCACGATTATCCAGCAAGTGCCGCCGTCAGCCTCGAAATTCAAACTGCCAGCCATCCCCTTGATCGACAAAGAAGCGACGCTCGTGACAATCGGGTTTAACGAGGACTGGATTTCTTTTTCTTAGCCGGATTGCCTTGTCAGGCTTGGCGATAGTACATCGTTTTGAATAATAAAGATGGCCACTTCTTTCGTGCTGGGGAAGAGGTACGGGTACTCGGGATCTTCCGCCTTTTCGAGCCAGGCGAGCTGCTGCGCCAGGCGGCTTTCCAGCTCGGCGGGGGTCATGGTCCGGTCGCCCGCCGTCGCGTAGGCTTCGAAGAAGGACCGCGCCTCGCCCTCCGAGCGGAGCGGCTGGCTGAAGTCCAGGCAGAGGGTCTCCTTCTGGAAGGGGATGTCTTCGCCCTCGAGGAAGGCCGCCATCTCCTCCGCGTGCTTCCGGTGGACGAAGCCGCTGAGCTTGCTCGGCTTCCCCGGCGTCTCGGCGCCGTGCATCATGCAGACCGTGAGCCGGCCCGCCCGGTCATAGATCGTTTTCAGGAGCGAGCCTGGGCCGCCGAAGAAGCAGAGCAGCGCGACGTCGTACGCGGGGAGGGACGCCGCCGCTTCCCCCGCGTCCGCGCAGACGGCGCGCAGATTCCCGGGGCCTTCCTCCCGGAGCTCCCGCGCCAGGAACCCGATCGCCTCCGGCGAGATGTCGACCGCCGTGACCTCGCGCACGTCCGGGGCGAGCGCCAGGCCGAGCAGGCCCGGGCCGCAGCCGAAGTCGCAGACCGCGTCGCGGCCGTCGAGGTACGGGCGGATGTAGTCCGCGAGCCTCGCGTGGAAACCCGAGGCGCGCGACGCGCGCACGTACCAGTCCAATTTTTCGTCAGTCCATTGAAACAGCATATTGCCTTTCTTCCCCCCTTCTATACAACCCGGAACATTATAGCAAAATACAGCGCAAAAACACAGGCCGCCCAGGCTGCCATCACGGCTATGTCTTTTTTTGTGAGCGCGAGCCGGCGCATCTGCGTGCGGGCGGGCCCAGAGCGGAAGCCGCGCAGCTCCATCGCGACCGCTGTCTCGTCCGCGCGCCTGAGCGTGGAGACGAAGATCGGGAGGCAGAGGCCCGCGTAGGCCTTCAGCGCCTTCAGGGGCCCGACGCGTTTGAACCGGGCGCCGCGGAGCTGCATCCCCCGGAAGACGCAGATCGCCTCGCTGCGCAGGATCGGCAGGAAATGCAGGCCGACCGCGACCATGAACGCAATCTCGTAGGGGATGCGCATCTGCGTGAGCGCGAGCAGGTAGTCCCGCGTTTCGCCCTCGAGGAGCAGCTGCGCGCAGATGACGACGACGAGGAGCCGCAGCGCGAGCACGGCCGCAAACAGGGCACCCGCCTGGACCCCCCTGCCCGACAGGAACGTCTGTATCACGAAGAGCGCCGCGATGACCACGAAGAGCGCGCGGCAACGGGCGAACATGCGCAGTAGGTCCGCGCCGCCGATGACGAGCGCGGCGAGGGTCAGGATGAGCAGGGCGGCGAGGAAGGGCAGGCTCTCCGAGACGACCGCGAGGGCGGACGAAAGCGCCATCATGAACAGCTTCGTGCGCGGGTCGAGGCGGCGCAGAGGGCTGCCCGGCGCGGGCGCGCACCCGGCGTCTGCTTGCGCCTGGGGGGCTGCCGGCGCACCCGGCGCACCCGCCTTGTCCATCCGGACCAGGCTGTCCGCGTACTCCTCGACAAAGCGCGCGTCGTGGCTGATGAGCACGACGCCGACGCCGTCCTCGTCCGCGAGCCGGCGCAGCATCCCCCCGAGCCGGCGGCGCAGGCCGCGGTCGAGGGCGGACGTCGGTTCGTCGAGCACGAGGTATTCGGGGCGCCTTGCCGTCACCGCCGCGAGCACGACGCGCTGCTTCTCCCCGCCGCTGAGCTCGAAGGGGAAGCGCTCGTCAAGGCCCGCGAGCCCGAAGGCCGCGAGGCCGTCGCGGCGGCGCGCCTCGATCTCCTGGTCGGGCAGGCCGTCGTTTCTCAGGCCATATTCGATCTCCTCGCGGACGCTGGTGGTGAACATCTGCCGCTCCGGGTTTTGCATCACGAGCCCGATGCGCCGCCCCGCCTCCGTGAGCCCCATCCGGTTTACGGGCTCGCCGTCGAGCAGCACCGCGCCGCCCTCCGGTTTCAGCACGGAGACGAGCAGGTTCGCGAGCGTCGTCTTGCCGCAGCCGTTCGGCCCGGTGACCGCTGTGATCCGCCCGCGCTCGAACGACGCGGAGAAGCCGTCCAGGACCGCCGCCCCCGGCCAGGAAAAGCGCACGTTTTCCGCCGTCAGCGCCATAGCTCTTCCTCCAGCAGCGCGGGCGGCACCTCCGCAGGCGGCGCCGCGCACAGCACGCGGCCGTCCTTCATGAGCACCCACTGGTCCGCGAAATCGAGGAATTCAAAATCGTGCTCGCAGACGACCACGGTCTTCCCGGCGGCTTTCAGCGCCTTCGCCATCCGCGCGAAAGCCTCCCGGCCCGGCCCGTCCAGCGCGCTCGCGGGCTCGTCGAACACGAGCACGTCCGGGCGCATGGCGAGCACGCCCCCGATGGCAAGCCGCTGCTTTTCGCCGCCCGACAGCGTGAGCGGGTCGCGCAGCTCCATGCCCGAAAGCCCCGTCTGCGCGGCCACCTCCGAGACGCGCGCGCGGATCTCCCCCGGCGGCACGCAGAGGTTTTCCGGGCCGAAGGCGAGGTCGTCCTCCACCGCCGTCATCACGATCTGGTGGTCCGGCTCCTGGAAGACATAGCCCGTAGCGGCATCCGCCGAGACGCTCCCTTCCATCGCCCCCTTCATGATCTTCGGTATCACGCCCGTGATGCAGCGGCACAGCGTCGTCTTGCCGCAGCCCGACGGGCCGATCAGCACGCAGAGCGCGCCGTCTTCGACGCGCAGGGTGACGCCCTCCAGGGCGGGCGCGCCGCCGGTCTGCGCCTGCCCATCAGGCTCACTATTGTCATAGGAAAATGTCAGGCCCCGGATGTCGATCATAGCGCCTCCACGCCCGTCAGCAGATAGGCGGAACGGTTGCCGAACGGGTCGTCGGCGACCACGATGCGCAGCGGCCCCTTGCCGCCTTCCTCCGGCCCCGGGAGCGGCGCGCCGTCCTTCTCGTAGACGACGAGCACGTTCTCCCCCTTTTCGATGTCCGACAAGAAGACCGACGCGACGAAGCCGTCCGAGGCGTGGAAGAGGAACTCCGTGTACTTGCCCCGCCAGCCAGGATCCGCGTCGTCGAGGAGCAGCTCGAGCGGGACGCCCGTGAAGACGCCGCTCTCGTCCGCCTCCTTGCTCGACGTGATCGTCTTCTCGACGGAGGCGGTGGGGAAGGCGCAGATCTCCTCGTAGGTGTAGGTCTTCAGCGGCGTGTCCCCGGCCGTCAGGCGCAGCGTGCCGTCGCTGACCACGTCGCCCGTGGACGCCCGCCAGGCGAGCACGAGGCCCACCAGCAAAACGGCCAGCGCCACGACGACGCACAACAGGATGATCGTTCGTTTCTTCTTCTCTGCCATGTTCATGTCCTCCTCACCAGCCGGTATTTCTTTGCCACCCTGTACAGCCCCCAGGCAAGCAGCCCGCCGGCGCCGCCCGACAGCGCCGCGGCCGTGAGGATCAGCGCGACGAACAGATGCGGCAGCTGGAAAAGCACGATGTTCACGAGCCAGGTCCCGCAGACGTTGGCGGCGAGGCCCGCGAAGAACGCGGCAAGCCGGTCAAACTCCCGCCCGGAGAAGCGAAGCGTCAATAACATCAAAGCGTCGACCGCAAGGCCGGGCCCGGTGTACGTGAGCAGCGTCCACGCGCCGTGCGAGCCCGGGATGCCGAGCAGCATGACCATGAGCGCCTGCACGATGCCGGCGAGCGTCGCCGCGCCCACCTTGCCCGTGATCGCAAACGCGAGCACGATCCACATCATATACAGGCCGCCCACGAGCGAGCCCCCCGGAACCAACCCCTCGGTGACCACTTTCACGGTGGTCGCGAGCACAGGCTTGATCGCAACGCCGACCGAGGCCATGACGGCGATGATGATGAGGTCATAGATTGAAAAAGGTTTCAACATGTCCAGTAGATTATAAAAGGTATCGCGAGGAAATTCTGTTGCACTTAGAACATTTCGCACAACTGGCGAAATATTTTTTCGCGGTTGGCTTCCGTGACCTCGAGCACGCGGACGTCCCCCCGCGCCCGGACGCTTTCGAGGAAGGCGGTGCGCGCGTTGCCGCCGCCGAACCCGCCCGGGGGCAGCGCTTTCTTCAGGACGCCGAGCACCGGCACGTCCGCGCCCAAGCACAGCCGCACCTCCTCCTGGAACGCTGCCGCGCCGCTCTCCATGAAGCCGAGCTCGTCCATGACGACGAGCCGCGCGCCGGAGCTGCGCCCCTCCCGCAGGACCCGCGCGCCGACGGTGTCGAAAGCCGCGGGGAAGACCTCCATCTTGAAGGCGTCCCGGTTCCGGATGGCCACGACGCCATTGCCCTGCCCCGGCACGGCCAGATCCCCCGGCGGGGCGCCGTACGCCGCGATGCAGACGCAGTCCCTGCCCGCGCCCTCCAACGGCAGCGGGAACGTGCGGAAGCCCGCCGGCGTGAAATCGAGCGTGGCGGCGAAGCGCGCGATCGCCGTCGACTTGCCGACGCCGCGCTCGCCCGTCAAGAAGACGTTCAAACTTTCCATGAGGATTTGAGGCCGACGATCTGGTTGAAGACGCGCGGCCCTTCCGGCGGCGCCTTCGTGTCGCAGATATAGTAGCCGTGCCGGAAAAACTGGAACCGGTCCCCCGGCCGCGCCTCCGCGAGCGAGGGCTCCGCGTAGCAAGCCTTCTCCGCCACGGACGCCTCGTTCAGGGACTGCGTGCCGTCCTCGTTTTCGTCCATGAGGTAGCCGTACTCGCGCACCGTCACGGGCACCGCCGTGGCCGCGTCCACCCAGTGGATCGTGCCCTTGACCTTGCGCCCCTCGAAGCCCGATCCGCTCCGCGTCTGAGGGTCGTACGTGCAGTACACGACGGACACGCGCCCGTCCGCGCCCTTCTCGAACCCCGTCGCCGTCAGGAAATACGCGCCCTTGAACCGCACCTCGTTGCCCACGTACAGCCGGAAGTATTTTTTCGGCGGGTCCTCCATGAAGTCCTCGCCGTCGATCCACAGCTCTCGCGAAAACGGCACGCTGCGCTCGCCGCGCTCGGGCCGCTCCCGGTTGTTTTCCATCGCCGCCAGCTCGCTTTCGCCCTCCGGGTAGTTTGTGATCACGACCTTCACGGGGTCGAAGACGACGTTGCGGCTGTCGCAGCGCGCCTTCAGGTCCTCGCGCACAAAATGCTCGAGCATCGCGATGTCCACCGTGCTGTTCGCCTTCGCGACACCGATCTCCTCGCAGAACGCGCGCACCGCCTCCGGCGTGTAGCCGCGCCGCCGGATCCCCGCGATCGTCGGCATCCGCGGGTCGTCCCATCCGTCGACCGCGCCCTCGTCCACGAGCTTCTTGAGGTACCGCTTGCTCATCAGCGTATGCGTCAGCCCGAGCCGCGCAAACTCGATCTGCCTGGGCGGCCTGGGCCAATCCAGCGCCTCCAGCACCCAGTCGTACAGCGGCCGGTGGTCCTCAAACTCCAGCGTGCACAGCGAATGCGTCACATCCTCGATCGCGTCCTCGATCGGATGCGCAAAATCGTACATCGGGTAGACGCACCACGCGTCGCCCGTGTTGTGGTGCTCCGCGTGCGCGATGCGGTAGATCACGGGGTCGCGCAGGTTGATGTTCGGCGAGGCCATGTCGATCTTCGCCCGCAGCACCTTCTCGCCGTCCGCGTACTTCCCGTCCCGCATTTCCCGGAACAGCAATAAATTTTCTTCCGCGTCACGGCCCCTGTATGGGGACGGGGTGCCGGGCTGCGTCAGCGTGCCCCGCGTCCGCGAGATCTCCTCCGCGCTCTGGTCGTCCACGTAGGCGAAGCCCTTCTCGATGAGCTGCTCCGCGCACTCGTACATCTTGCCGAAATAGTCCGACGCAAAATACAGCCCGTCCCATTCGAAGCCGAGCCAGCGCACGTCCTCCTTGATGGAGTCGACGTACTCCGTGTCCTCCTTGACGGGGTTGGTGTCGTCGAAGCGCAGATTGCATTTCCCGCCGTATTTTTGGGCCGCGCCGAAGTCGATGCAGATCGCCTTCGCGTGCCCGATGTGCAGGTAGCCGTTGGGCTCCGGCGGGAACCGCGTGCGGATGTCCCTGCCGAAGCGGCCCTTCGCGATGTCTTCTTCTATGAACGCGTGGATGAAATTTTCGGGCATGGTCTTCTAATCGTCTAAGCCTTTCATGTGTTTCTGGTGAAGGTGGGTGCCGTCGCAGAAGGGCTGGTTGCGGGTCTCCCCGCAACGGCAGAGGCTGCGGCGGTTGCGCGTCTCGTACTCCGTGCCGTCCGCGCTCTCGATCGTGATGCCGCCCTTGACGTAGATCGGGCCCCTCGTGTCGTAGTAGACGTCCTCGAGCAGGCCGATCTCGCGCGGCAGCTCCGGCTCGACCTCGATGCCGCATTTGCGCACCGTGATCCGCCCGCCGGGGCAGTGGTTCGCCTCGTAGATCGCGCGCTCCTCGTTTTCGGGGTGCGCCTCCGAGGACTTCAGCGTCAGCCGCCACGCGTTTTCGAAGCGGTCGCAAAACCGCGCGCGCACGCAGAGCTCCGGACGGTCGAGCAGATCGATCGTCTCGCCCTCGTAGACGCGCGCGGTGTCGCAATAGCACGCTCGGCTCGCGGTCTCCACGGCCGTGAAGCCGACCTCCTTGTGCGTGCCGTCGCAGAGCGGCCGGGTTTGCGTGTGCCCGCAACGGCAGAGGCAGACACACGCGCCAGGCGGGTATTCTGTTGTCTTTTCGTAGTGCTCGCCGTTGCCGTCCTCGTCGGGCACGATGCGCTCGACGTAGACCGGAACCTCGCCCGTCACCATGTACGGGCCGTCTTTCAAAATTTTTATTCGTTCTTTTCCGTTGTCCATAGGCCCCTTTGACTACCGCTCGACGATCAGCGCCGTGCCCATGCCGCCGCCTATGCAGAGCGTCGCCAGGCCGCGCTTCGCGTCCCGCTTCTGCATCTCGTAGAGCAGCGTGATGAGGATGCGTGCGCCCGATGCGCCGATCGGGTGGCCGAGCGCGATGGCCCCGCCGTTGACGTTGAGCTTCTCGTCCGGGATGCCCAGGTCCCTGCCGACCGCGAGCGCCTGCGTGGCGAACGCCTCGTTGGCCTCGACCAAGTCGATGTCGTCGATCGTGAGCCCCGCCTTCTCCAGCGCCTTCTTCGACGCGGGGACGGGCCCGATGCCCATGATGGCCGGGTCGACGCCGGCGGATGCGTAGGACTTGATCGCCGCGAGGATAGGCAGGCCGTTTTTCTCCGCGTACGCCTTGGAGGCCACGACGAGCGCCGCGCCCGCGTCGTTGATGCCCGACGCGTTGGCCGCCGTGACGACGCCGCCGTCCGGCTTGAAGGCCGGCTTCAGCTTCGCGATCTTCTCGACCGACGAATCCTTCGTGTAGTGTTCGTCGCGCGCGAACACGACCGGGTCGCCTTTGCGCTGCGGGATGGAGACGGGCACAATCTCGTCGTCGAGGCGGCCGGACTCGATCGCCTCCTGCGCCTTGTTCTGCGACCAGACGGCGAATTTGTCGACGTCCTCCCGCGTGATCTGGTATTTCTCGGCGACGTTCTCCGCCGTGATGCCCATATGGTAGTGGTTGAAGACGTCCGTCAGCCCGTCGTTGACCATCATGTCCACGAGCTGGGTGTTGTTCATGCGCGCGCCCCAGCGGCCCGCCGGCAGCGCGTACGCCGTCTGGCTCATGTTCTCGCAGCCGCCGACCACGACGACGTCCGCGTCCCCGGCCTTGACGACCTGCGCCGCGAGGCCGACCGTCCTCAGGCCGCTGCCGCAGACCTTGTTGATCGTCATCGACGGCACTTCCTGCGGGATGCCCGCCTTCATGCTGACCTGCCGCGCGACGTTCTGGCCGAGCGCGCCCTGCAGGACGCATCCGAAGAGGAGCTCGTCGACCTTGTCCGGGGCGACCTTCGCGCGCTCCAGCGCGGCCTTCACGGCGATGGCGCCGAGCTCCGCGGCCGGGATATCCTTCAGCGACCCGCCAAATTTCCCGATGGGTGTCCTGGCTGCTCCGACTATCACTGCTTCTGTCATTGTACTACCCTCCTTCGATGGTTTGATTGTGAGATTGTTATATTCTACGCCGTAATGCCCGCGCGTTCAAGCTCCCCGGGCAAAATCTACTTCAGGGTGACGGTGTATTTTTCTACAAGCTTCACCGGGTGCAGCGACAGCTTCGCCTTGCGCAGGCCCGGCAGCCCCATGTCCTCCTCGCGGTTGATGCGGCTGACGTTCCGGTGCCCCGCCATCACCGCCTTCACGAACTCGTTCGCGATCGCCTGGTAGAGCCCGCGGTACTCCGTGTTCGCCTTCTCGACGTGGACGACGGCGGTCTTCGGCCCCTGCAGCCCGCCGACCGTCAGCGCCTCGATCTTGCCGCCGATCCGGATGCACCCGGACAGGTAGCCGACGACGTCGAGGTTCACGAAGACGTCGCGCATCGCCTGCTCCTCAAACTCGAGCAGCTCGCGCTCGTGCGGGTCCTCGAGGTTCTTCCGCTCGTTGAACGCGCGGATGAAGGCCATCGCCTCCCCGGCCATGTCCGGCGTCATCCGCTCGTAGGTGTATTCGTAGTGCCCCTTGAAATAGTTGAGGTGGTTTTTCTTCGCGTGGAAATCACGCCCGCGCAGCTCCGCCAGGTCCTGCGCGTTGTACACGTAGTCGAAGTTCGGCCGGTCCGCCTCGAAGGCGATCCCCCCGGGGAACGCCTCGCCGAGGATGTCGAGCATGTGGAACGGCACGAGCATCATGTGGAACGGCTTGCCCTTCCCCTCGAACCGCCGCTTCGCCTCGAGCACCGCCTCCCGCAGCGCCCCGGGCTCGTAGCCGCCCGTGCGCGTCAGCGGCGGGAACATGAACGGGTCGCCCATGACCGGATCGAGGTTGTCCGCCGCCGAGATGAACAGGTACCCCCCGATCTCCTCCCACGAGAAGAGGTTGATGTCGCGCCACATATACATGGAAGTGTAGGTCATGCCGCTCGTCTTGTAGTCGAACCCCGTGAGGTACGACTCGAGCAATTCCCGGTCCTCCAGCGTGACCCTGCCGTCGAAAATGTACATTTAAATAATAATACCCCCCCATTCCCGCCTGGCCGCTTCGAGCTGCCTGTGATTGGTGAGGTCGAAATGCAGGGGGGTCACCGTCGCGTAGCCGAGCCGGTTCGCCACGATGTCGCTGCCGTCCGCGTCCGCCTCCCCGACGATCTTCGGCCGGCCGGAGTAGCGGTAGTAGGGCTTGCCCTCCGCGTCCAGCTCCACGTCGAACCATTCCTCGTACTCGCGGTAGCTGAGCGGCACGGCCTTGACGCCCCGTATCTCCTCCTCGGGCGCGTCCGGCACGTTGACGTTGAGGATCGTGTGGTCGCGGTAGATGTAGTCGAGCCCCAGGCCGACCTCGGACTCCGAAGGCGCGAACACGTCCTCCGGCGTCGGCGTGGACGGCGCCTTCTTCTTTTGGTTGTACCCAAATTTGCTGTCGGCGTGCGCGCCGCTCATGCTGCGCGCGACGGCCTGCGCCATCCGCATCGCGTAGGAGAAATGCGTCGGCTCCTTGTGGAAGGCAAAATTTGAGCTGATCGACAGCGCCGCCGCGGGCATCCCGCACAGCGCCCCCTCGACCGCCGCCGACACCGTGCCCGAGTACAGCGTGTCCGTGCCGAGGTTCATGCCGTGGTTGAAGCCCGAGAAGACCGCGTCGATCTTTACGCCGCGGTTCTCGAACAGCTCGAGCCCGAACTTCACGCAGTCCGCCGGCGTGCCGTCCATCGCGAACGCCTCGGCCGCCTCCACGAAATCCGCCGCCGGGACCGGCTCCATGCGCACGGCCCGGCCGATCGTGATGCCGTGCCCCGTCGCGCTCTGCTGCTGCGCGGGCGCGCACACGAAAACGCCGTGCCCGCCTTCTTTCAGGGCAAGGGCAAGCCTATGGATGCCAACCGCCGTGACACCGTCGTCATTGGTGACAAGAATATTCATACGTACCTATTGTATCACGACTCAGCGGATTCTGTATCCGCCGTGTCCGCTTTCTCCTTCCCCGCCGTTTCCTGCGCCGCCTGCTGCTGCGCCTGGCCCTTCGGCGGCTCCTTGTTCACGATGCCCGCCGTGCGCGTCACGGGCAGCACGAAGCTGATGCCCCGCCCGTCCGTCGTCAGGCCCGCCTTGTCCGTGATGGCCGAGACGATGTCCTTGACCGCCTCCTTCTTCACGAGCGTCAGCACGACCTCCTTCTCCGGTTGGATCGGTATGCCGATAAATTTCTCCGTGTCGTGCATCCCGCTGCCGCGCGCGTAAAACACCGTGCCCCCGCGCGCGCCCGCGTCCTTCGCCGCGCCGATCACGATGTCCGCGTACCCGCGGCTGACGATCGTCACGATCATGCTGTATTTTGCGCCCACAATATCCGCCATCTTCTTCGCCTTTCTATCTGATCTCCTGTCAGTCCGCGTCCGCCCCGGAATCCATCGGCCCCGCGATGTACTCCAGCACGAGCGGCCCGCTCACGCCCTCGATCGGGACGAGCGCCGCAAACGCCGCGCCGTCGGGGTGCTCCGAATAACCATACTCAATGAGCGCCATCGCGCGCTCCGCCTTGCTCGTGCACACGACGCTCAGGATGAGGTCGCGCTGCGCGTCCTCGAGGCCGAGGAAGTCCACGAGGCCCAACCCGCCGAGGCTCTCCCCGACGGCGGCCATGTTGTACGTCACGCCCATCTCGCGCAGGTCCTCGATGATCTTGTCGCCGACGCCGCGCCTGCAGATCGTGAGCATCAAATTGATGCGTTCGTAGGTTTTTCTGTTATTGTTCAATACTCATCATTCCCTTCATCACCGAAGAAATCCTCCAGCGTCACGAAACTCTGAAAATGCTCGTAGTCGCTGTCCTCGAAGTCGATGTAGTCGTTGTCCATCTCGATGCGGCGCGCGACCGCCTCGGTCAGCACCTCTTCCGCCCACTCCTGGCTCGCCGCGTAGTCCATGTCGACCTCCGCGTCGAAGCGGCTCTCCTCGTCGGAGTATTCCGCCGCGCCCCAGCGGTCGCCGATCTCCTGCTCCTCGCGGTGCTGGGTGATCGTCTCGAGCTCGCCTTCCTCAGCGCCGGCCGCGGCGGCCATCCGGCTCTTGTAGATGAGGCCGACGGCCTGCACGGTGAAGAGCGGCGTCATGGCGACGAGCGCGACGACGCCGAACGCGTCCATCATCACATTGCCCCCCGCCGCCTCGCATGCGCCCATCGTGAACGGCAGCACGAAGGTCGCCGTCATCGGCCCGGACGCGACGGCGCCGGAGTCGAAGGCGACGGCGGTGAAGATCTTCGGGCTGAACTTCGTGAGGATGATGGCGAGCGCGTAGCCCGGCACGATCATCCACCAGATGGAGACGCCCGTGAGCACGCGGATCATCGCAAGGGAGATCGACAGGGCGATGCTGATCGAGAAGGCGCGCACCATCACGGTCTTTTTGATCGCGCCGCCGGACAGCTCCTCCACCTCCTCGACGAGGACGTGCACGGCCGGCTCGGCGAGCACGATGAAGAAGCCCATGATCGCGCCGAGCGGCACGAGGATCCACGAATGGTCCATGCCGCCAAGGTATTTGCCG
Organism: Eubacteriales Family XIII. Incertae Sedis bacterium; assembly: GCA_031272365.1. Taxonomy (GTDB): domain Bacteria; phylum Bacillota; class Clostridia; order Peptostreptococcales; family Anaerovoracaceae; genus WRFF01. The sequence goes on along the minus strand of JAISTX010000047.1, from coordinate 29,820 downwards.
ATGAAGACGCCCGCCGGCATGAAGCCCGTGCTGACGCCCGTCAGGAAGATGACGAGGCCGAAATAGGTGTAGACGAGGCCGAAGCCGATCTTGACGAGCGTCGCGAGCGGCAGCTTGAGCACCGTGACCTGGAACGCGAGGAACAGCACGATGAGGGGCAGCACCGCGAGGCCGATCTCATGCATGTATTCGGGGAAGGCCTCGAGGAATTCGTGCGCGAGGCCGCCGATGCTGTCCACCTCCGCGATCTCCGCCGCCTTCAGGTCGGAGGCGGACGGCTCGTAGAAAAAGCTGAGGATCATCACTGCGTAGATCGGGCCGATGCTGCACAGCGCGGCGAGGCCGAAGCTGTCGTCGCGGCTCGACTGGCCGCCGCGGACCGAGGAGACGCCGACGCCGAGCGCGAGGATGAACGGGATCGCGAACGGCCCCGTCGTGACGCCGCCCGCGTCGAAGCTGACGGCGAAATACTCTTTTGGAATGAAAATGCCCAGGACGATCGCGCCGATGTACGCCCCCGCGAGCAGCTTCGCCATGCTGACCTGGAAGAGGATGCGCAGCATCGCGACGACGAGGAAGACGCCGAGGCCGACCGCGACCGTGATCGTCAGGATGTTGGTCGGGACGCTGGGGACCTGCCGCGCGAGGATCTGCAGATCCGGCTCCGCGATCGTGACCATCGTCCCCATGAGCAGGGAGGCGAACACGATGAGCCAGACCTTCCGCGAGCGGGAGAGGTACTGGCCGAGGTGCTCGCCGATCGGCATCATCGCGAGGTCCGCGCCGAGCGTGAACAGCGCCATGCCGAGGAGCAGCAGCAGCGCCCCGCCGAGGAACATGCCGCGCACGGCAAAGGGCATCGGCGCGAGCGTGAAGTTGAGCACGAGCACGATGATGATGATCGGCAAGAGCGATTTGATCGACTCATTCAGTTTTTCGGACAGTACTTGGCTCAATACCACCCCGTATTTTTCGGAAACTTTGGTTGCGCTGACTTGTTTGTTCTCGTGTTTAATTGTATCATAGTCTCATCGCTTGATAAAGGGAGAACACAGGGAGAACGGAACGGAGGTATCAGATGAAGTCCTACACAACATTGCTGTTTGAACAAAACGGAAAGATCGGTATCGTAAAAATCAATCGCCCGGAGGCGCTGAACGCCTTGAACGAAACCGTGCTTGAGGAGCTTTCTTCGATCTTTGACGAAATCGAAGCGGACGACTCCATCGGCGTCGTCATCCTCACCGGCGAGGGGCGCTCCTTCGTCGCCGGCGCGGACATCGCCGCCATGAAGGAGATGAACGCGATCGAGGGCCGCGCCTTCATGCTGAAGGGGCAGGCCGTCATGCAGAAGATCGAGACCCTTTCGAAGGTCGTCATCGCCGCGGTCAACGGCTTCGCGCTCGGCGGCGGCTGCGAGATCTCGATGGCCTGCGACATCCGCCTCGCCTCGGAGAAGGCGAAGTTTGGCCAGCCCGAGGTCAACCTCGGCATCATCCCCGGCTTCGGCGGCACGCAAAGGCTCCCGCGGCTCGTCGGCAAGGGCATGGCAAAATACCTGATCTTCAGCACAGAGACAATCGGCGCCGAGGAGGCGAAGGCCATCGGCCTCGTTGAGAAGGTCTACCCGCCCGAGACGCTGATCGAGGAGGCCGTGAAGCTCGCGGAGACCATCCTGTCCAAGGCCCCGATCGCCATATCCGCCTGCAAGGCCGCCATCAACAACGGGCTGAACGCCGACCTGCCGACCGGCATCGCGTTCGAGGCGGAAGCGTCCGCGACCCCCTTCGGCTCGGAAGACCGCATCGAGGGGATGGGCGCCTTCCTCGAGAAGCGGGCGGCCGCGTTCAAGAGCAAATAAAGGGCGGCGGCGCCGCCGCGCAAAACTCAGAGCTCGCGGAGCACCGCCTCCGCGAGTTTTTTCTTCTGTTTGTCGAGCCCGTCGAAATGCACGGCGACCCAAGCGTCGAGCATTTCCGGGCGGCGCACCGCCGTGAGCATGAGCGCCTGCTCGAAATTCCACAGCTCGATCTTTTTGTGGTCGCCGGAGAGCAGCACCTCCGGGGTGTCCAGCCCCTCGAAGGACGCGGGCCGCGTGTACTGCGGGTACTCGAGCAGGCCCGAGTAGATCGACTCCTCCCGGTGCGAATCCTCCGAGCCGAGCACGCCGGGCACGAGGCGGCAGACCGCGTCGACGAGCGCCATCGCGGGGATCTCCCCGCCCGTCAGGATGTAGTCGCCGATGGAGACCTCCTCGAAGGCGAATGCGTCGAGCACGCGCTGGTCCACGCCCTCGTAGTGCCCGCAGAGCAGCACGAGCCGCGCCTCGCGCGACAGCTCCTCTGTGAGCGCCTGGTCCAGCACCTTCCCGCGCGGCGACATATACAGGAGCCGGGCGGCCCCGGCGCCCGCTGCGGCGTCCCCGGCTTCCAGGCCGATCGCCCGCAGCGCCGCGAAGACCGGCTGCGCCGTCATGAGCTGGCCGGCGCCGCCGCCGAACGGGTAGTCGTCCGCCTTCCGGTGCTTGTCCTCCGTATGGTCCCGGATGTCCGTCACGCGGAACTCCAAGAGCCCCTTTTCGGCGGCGCGCCCGATGACCCCCGCCTGCAGCACGGCGGGGAACATCTCCGGGAACAAGGTCAGGATATCGATCTTCATGCTTCTATTATACCAGCCAGTCAGGGGCCTCCACGGCGATGACGCTGCCGGTCGGGCAGCGCCGGCCGAACGCTTCGTCCTCGTCCTGCCAGAGCTCGCAGAGGATCGTCCGCATCACGCCGAGGTGCGACACGATCACGAGGTCGGGCGCGCCCGACGGCGCGAACTCGTCCCGCCACACCCGGTAGAATTCCCGCGTCACGCGCCCCTTCAGGTCGTAGAAGTTTTCGCCGCCCGGGACGCGGTAGTTTTTGATGTCGTCGCCGCGCTTTTCGTATTCCTCCGGGAATTTGCGCTTGATCTCCGAGATGAACTCGCCGTCCCAGCTGCCCATGTCCACCTCGCGGAAGAGCTTGTCGCCGATGACGGTGACGCCGCCCCCGCCGCCCGCGGGGTCGCGCTCGAGGCGGCGCGCGAGGATCTCCGCCGTCTCGCGCGCCCGGGACAGGTCGCTCGTGTAGATGCGCCGCGCGCGCGCGCCGAGCCGCAGGAGCTCTTCCGCCGCCGCGGCCGCCTCCCCCCTGCCCGCCTGCGACAGCGGCACGTCCGTCTGCCCGAGGAAGATGCCCTCCGCGTGCTGCTGCGGCTGGCCGTGCCGCACGAGCACGACGCGTTTCTTTGCCGTTTTACCTCTGTCTGTCATAGCCCCTCAGCGCCTCCAGATCCTCCGGCGTGTCCATGTCGAGCACGCACCCTTCGTCGTCGGTTTCGATCTTCGCGAGCACATCCGCGTGCGCGTCGCGCACCGCCTTCAGCCCGCCCGCCCCGGCGTAGCCGAGGATCTCTTCAAAATACGCGGCGGGGATGAACAGCGGGTGGCCGTTCCGGCCGCCGAAGCAGGGCTGCGCGAAACGGTCCGGATGCGCCTCCGCGTACGCCTTCACCTTGCAGATCGTCCCTGCGGAGACGAGCGGCACGTCCACGGGGAACAGCAGGGCGCCGGATGCTTCCCCATCCGATTCGGCGCGCGCGCCCGGGCGCGCGCCCAGCGCTTCCGCCGCCGCCCGGACGCCGGCCTGCACCGAGGTGAACATCCCGCCTTCGAAGCCGGGGTTGTGGACGGCCTCGGCGCGCCACGCGCCACCCTCGGGGGCGCCGGCGCCCTCATCCGCCACGAGGCGCGCGACGTCCCCCGCGCGGTGCCCCGTCACGACGAAGGCCCGCTCGACGCCGGCCTCCCGGACGCTGCCCAGAAGCCGCGCGAGCGCAGGCGCCCCCCCGATCTCCAGCAAGGGCTTGAAAGCCCCCATCCGGGAGGAGAGCCCTGCCGCCAATATCACCGCAACCGTTTTCAATCCAACGTCTTTCATCTGTCCAACGCCTATTGTAGCACAGCGGCCGGCAGCCAAATCGTTATTCCATGCGCGATCCGCGCATCCCCGCGCGGGAAATTTCTTGCGGAAAAAAGGGTTGCCGCCTTGCCCCGGATTTTGTATACTCCAGTATTATGGCGAAGTTTCGTGCAGGGGCGTATATTTCCATACTTCGTGAAGACCGGGCGGAGCGGATCCGCTTCGGCATTTGCGTGCTGCTGGCGGTCGTGATCGCGTACAGCTTCTATGTCCGGGTGCGGATGTACATGCTCGGCGTCTCGCTCTGGAACGACGAGGCGTGGCTCGCGGAGAACATCGTGAACCGCAGCTTCTCCGGGCTGCTGACGCCGCCGCTCGACAATTTGCAGACGGCCCCGGTGCTTTACCTGGTCGCCGTGAAGGCGCTGACCATGGCCTTCGGGGCGTCCGAGGCGGTGCTGCGCGTCTTCTCGCTCATCTGCTTCTGCGGCACGCTCCTCTGCATGGGGGTGCTGCTGCGGCGGGGCTTCCGGGCGCAGATGCCGCTCGTGCTCTTCTGCCTCGCGGTCACGTCGACCTTCTACTACTTCCTGCGATATTCGAACGAACTGAAGCCGTATATGGGCGACGCCTGCTTCGCCCTGCTCGTGCTGTGCGTATACCACAGCAGGACCGAGCCCGGCGGCCTGCTGGCGGGAACCGGCCGGACGGTCAAAGGCGCAGTTTTTTGCGGGGCCCTCTACGGCGCAATTTGCTTGTTTTCGACGCCTGCGGCGTTCTTTGTCTGCGGCGTGTTTTTCCTGGAGCTCCTCCTCGCGCTGCGGCGCCACGACGGCTGGCGGCTGCGGGGCACCCTTCTCGGCGGGGCGGTCTTCCTTGTTATTTTCGCACTCAACTACGTGCTTTGGCTGAAGCCTATCGCGGTGGACGAGGCGATGCTGGGGTTTTGGGTGCAGATGAAATTCGATTTCCGGTTCTTCCTCCCCGACGTCCCAGGCCACGACCTGGCGCTGCTGGGGGCGCTGGTGGAGCCGCTCGGGTCGGTGAAGATCATGGTGCTGGCCCTGGCGGCGGCGGGCTTCGTGGTCTCGCTCCTGCGGCGGCACCGCGTCACGTGGGCGGTGGCGTTCGCGGGCTTCTTCCTCCTCGTGGCGTCGGCGCTTTCGAAATACCCGGTGCAGGACCGGCTGTGGATGTTTTTCTACGCGCTCGTCTTCCTCTATGCGTTCTACTTCCTGTCGCAGATCCGCATATCGTTCGGCGGCAGCGGTGACAGGGCGGCGGCGAGGTCGCGCTATGCGACGGCTGCCGCGGTCTTGCTGCTTTCCGCGGCGCTGCTCGCGCCGAACGCGGCGTTCGCCGACTACGGGCGCGGCACCGAGTGGACGCTCCTGCCCGGCAACCAGGCCAACCCGCTCATCGCCTACCTCCAGGAGAATGCCCACGACGGGGAGATGGTCTACAGCTACCACGCGGCCAACTCGATCCTGAAGTACAAAAACGGCTACGACACGAACCGCATCGGCGACGCCCAGTCGGACAACATCCTCTGGGGGACGCGGGACTACGACGCGGACATCGCTTCGCTCGACGCCGCCGGGAGCGGCTACGTCCTGTTCTACCACTCCTACGTGCCTTTCTCCGCAGACGCCGAGACGATCTACGTGCTGAACGAGCTCAATGCGCACGGCTACCTCGACCGCGTGATGGACGTCTACCACACGCCCCTGTACTGGTACAGCCGCGACCTCGCGCACCTGAAGACGGGGGCCTCGTTCGAGATTTACGACCTGACGGCGACGCCCGGCCAGATTTCCGGCGTCCTGCGCGTCACGAATACCGGCAGCACGATCCTGGAGCCGGGCGGCGGGGAGTACCCGGGCGGCATCTACGCCGTGCTGAAGCGCGTGGACGACACGGGCGGCGGCATGACGGGCGGCATGACGGGCGGCCTCGCGGGCGGCCTCGCGGGCGACGCCGGGGAGTGGATCATCGGCAAGCTCGAGCAGCCGCTGGCCCCGGGCGAGACTTCGGAATTCTGGATCGAGGCGAAGGAGCCGGGGGCGGGCTCCTACCAGATCGACCTGCGCAGCGACGGGCGCTACGACTTTGAAGAAATCGGCATGACCCCCTTCCGGCTCACCACCGAATAACGAATAACAAAACCGGCCTACCGGCGCCTCGGGACGCCGGCGGCACGGAGGATTTCTGACAGCTGCGCGTCGTCCATGAGCTCTTTCCAGACGACGCGGAGGAAGCGGCACCCCCTGTTGGTGAGCATGTCCTGGCGGCGGTGGGCCTCGTACAGCGCCCGCTCGGTGCCGCCCTCGCGCTCCTCATCAAGCTCGAAAAACTTCGAGCGCCCATCAAACTCGAAGATCAAAAGGTCCCGCGCAAGCGCCGGGCTGAGCTCGAGCGCCCGGTCCTTCCGGGAGCCGGCGGCCCGGAAAGACAGCTGCTCGCGCATCGCCGCCTGCGCCGCCTCCGTCAACGCCCATACCCCGTCCACGCGCGCGGCGGCGGCTTCCGCGCCACCCCCATCTTTCCACAGGAGGTTGAGCTGCACGGCCGGCGACCGGTAGCCCAGCGCGAAGCATTTGACGCCGAAGAGGCTTTCCGCGGCGGATTCCGCCGTGTCCGTTGCAAGCAGCAGGCTCAACAGCGCCCGCTCCCGCCCGTGCGCGCGCTTCATCCGGCCCAGCGCCTCCAGCGCGGCCCGGATGGCCTCGTCCGCCCCGACCGTGTTGAACCCGTACTGCCGATACGCAAGCACCCTCTCGACGGCGGCGGCCCTTTCGGCCTCCGACCCGCCCGATGCCGTTTCCAGCGTGTGGAGCAGCCTCTTGGCCGCCGTTTTGTTCAGCCAGTCCCTGAGCGGGCCGCCGGCGAGCGCCTCCGGGGCAAAGACCCTGTCCCGCCACATGTCGGACTGCGGCATCCCGCGGCGCAGCATATCGTTGATGACCGGCACCGCGGCCGCCGGCGGCTCCGAAAGCGCCACCTGGAGCACGATTGCGGCATCAGGGTCATCCGACAGCGAAGCGGCAACCCCCCGGTGTAGGCGGACGCCCTTCTCCCGCGTGGTCTTCCTGCCGGCGCCCGGCGCCGCCGCAAAATGCAGCGTTTCCGGCACCTCCGCCGCGTCCGCCCCCAAAAGGAGCGCCGCCGTGACCCCGAAGGGCACGACCCCCTCGTGCGCCTCCAAAAACGCCTGCGCCCGCGCCCGGTGCCGCTCGGCAGGGCTCATCCCGTCCAAAACGTCGGCCGCGATATACACCCCCCGGGTAAGCCGCGCGACTTTGCCCTTCACGAAGCGCCGGGAAATCACGAAGCGGTTGTTGTTATTCACTTTCAAAAAAGGATTGCTGGCAACCATGTCCCTATTATACGACAAGAAGCAAAATTCGTACAGCGAACATAGCGATTTCTTCGAAAAATCGCCCCGTTTGCGCTACAAACGCTGTACAAACTCGTTTCGCCGCCGCATTCACAGCACCACGCAGCAGCCCGCCTTCTCGGCGATTTCCGACATGGCGTCCTTGAGCTTCGCCGCCGCGGCCGGGGCGAGCGGCGCGGGCGCGTGCCCGGCCAAAAGCCGCGACACCTCCTCGCGCGCCCTCGCGAAGGCGTCCTTCTTCCCCTCGGCCTCCCACGTCTCGCGGTTTTTCTTGTCGATGACGGAGGGCGGCGCGTAGATCTCGCTGCGGATGTGCTTCATCGTGTGCCGCTCCTTGAGGTACTCGCCGCCCGGCCCGACCGCCGCGATGACGTCGAGCGCGAGCGTCTCGTCCGTGACCGCGAACCCGCGCGTGATGCGGTCCACCATCGCCACCATCTCGTGGTCGATGACGAGCTTCTCGAGGCTGAACGTGTTCACGAAGTCGACCATGCCCACGCCCGAGATCATGTTCACGCCCCCGAGCGCGGCCGCCAGCCCGCTCACGCCCGTCTCGAGCCCGGCCTGCACGTCGACCACCTTCGGGTCGGCGAGCCCCGCGTACGTGTGCGACGGGATGCCGTAGTAGCGCGCGACCTGCGCGAAGCCCGTGCCGATCTGCGACGTCTCCACCGCGTTCAAAGACGTCGTGAAATACCGCATGTCCATCGTCATCGGCGCGCCGCCCATGATCATTTTCGCGCCCGGGCTGCTCAGCTGCGCCGAGACGATCCCGCTCACCGCTTCCGCCACTTGAATAACAAGGGATCCCGCAAGCGTCGCCGGCGAGGCCGCGCCCGGCATCGGGACCGAGATCGTTTCGATCGGCAGCCCGAGCTTCGCGCAGTCCATGAGGTTGTAGCAGGAGAGGCTGCTCCATTTCAGCGGCGGCGCTGAGCAGATGTCCATCGTGGCCATCGGCCTCTCGCGGAGCGCCTTCTTCCCGCCGCGCACCGAAGCCAAAAGGGCCTGCACATAGAAGACGCCCTCCGGGCTGAACGCGCCCGTGGAGATCGGCTTCGTGCTGTTCTTCAGCACCAGATAGACACGGTAGCAATCCATCACCGGCTTCGGCACGTCGGACAGCGTCATCGCCGTGGACTGGATCCGGTACAGCGGCAGGGCGTCGACGATGCGGGCCGTGTTTTCCATATCCGCCGTCGTGGCGGGCCTGCAGGTCGCGCCGTCGCTCTCGAGGAAATTCAGCCCGGCGGACCCCGGGTCGAAATGGTAGGTGGGCCCGCCGACCGTCAGGGCGTACCCGCCGCTGCGGTCATAGAGGTCGAAGCTCTCCGGCACCTTCCGGATGCAGTCCTCGGCCAGCGCGCTCGGGATCTTCACGACCTTCGTCGCAAGGTCGGCCTGGCAGCCCGCGCCCGCAAGGACGCTGATCAGCTCCTCGTTGTCGAAAAACACGCCGACCTCCTCAAGCACGGTCATCGCCGCCTTGTGGACCCGGACGATCTCCGCGTCCGAGAGGTAGCGCAGCGCCGGTTGTGTGTCAAATGCAAATTTGGCCATGAGTCGTCCCTTCTTCTATACCCGGTACCGGCCCTCGAACGCGCGGTCCAGGATGCGCTCCACGTCCTTCGCCGTCAGCTTGCACGGGTTGATGGCCAGCAGCCGGTACGCCATCGTCCCCTCGATAATCGGCGGGAAATCCGCCTTCCCGATGCCCACTTCCGGCAGCGTCGACGGCACGCCTATGTCTTGAACCAGGTCGAAGACCGCCTCCGCCGCCATGGCGGCGGCCTCCCGCAGCGTCATGCCCGTCACGTCCTCCCCGAGGGCGGCCGCGATGTCCGAAAACTTCTTGAGATTGCCGACGAAGTTGCGCTCCATCGCGTACGGCAGGATGAGCCCGTTCGCCACCCCGTGCGCCACGTGGTGCAGCGCCCCCATCGACTGCGCGATGCCGTGCACGACGCCGAGGCCGCCGTTGACGAACGCCGCGCCGGCCATGAGGCTCGCGGCCGCCATGTTGGTGCGCGCCTCCATATTGCCGCCGTCCGCGACCGCGAGCCGCAGGTTTTCGCCGATCATCCGGATCGCCGCGAGCCCCAGCGCGTCGCTGATCGGCTCCGCGTTCAGGGACACGTAGGACTCGATGGCGTGCGTGAGCGCGTCGAGGCCCGTCGTCGCCGTGACGAACGCGGGCATCCCCACATGCAAGGCAGGGTCGATGACCGCCAACGACGGGATGAGGTAGTCGCTCGTCACCGACAGCTTCAGCCCCCTCTCGTTGTCCGTGATCACGGACGCCGCCGACACCTCGCTGCCCGTCCCCGCCGTCGTCGGGATGGCGATGAGCGGCATCCCCGGCCCCGTGACGGCCTTCGAGCCGCCGAACAGGTAGTCGCGCACGGAGCCCTCGTGCGTCTGGAGCATGCAGATCGCCTTCGCGAAATCGATCGGGCTGCCGCCTCCGAGCGCGATGAGCACGTCCGCCCCGCTTTCCCGCACGACCGGCGCGAGCGCGTCGACGCTCTCGATCGAAGGGTCGATCTCCGCCTTGTCGCAGGCGACGCAGCCGATGCCGGCCGCCCGGATGTCCTCCTCCAGCGCCGCAAACATCGGCAGCTTGCCGACATTCTCGTCGGTCAGCAGGAACGCCTTCGCATAGCCGCGCTCCGCCAGCAGCGCGCCAATCTCCTTCGCCTTTCCGGCGCCGAACAGGACGCGCGTCGGCATTTTGAATACGAAATCCTTCATCTTCCCATCCTCCCTCAAAGTGAAAACTACAGCGCGGCCAGCGCCGCCTCAAAGATGGCCAGACCCTCGTCAAGCACTTCCTTTGACACGTTGAGCGGGGTCGCGAACCGCAGCCCGTTCCCGTACACGCCGCAGCCCAGCAATAACAATCCGTGCCCCTCGCTGTACGCGCGGACTTTCGAGAACGCCTCGCCGTTCGGCGAATGGTCCTCGGGGTGCACAAACTCGACCGCGTTCATGAGGCCGACGCCGCGCACGTCCCCGATCACCGGGTATTGCTTTTGCAGCTCGGAAAGACGCCCGCGCAGGTACTCGCCCTGCTTCTTCACGTTGCCCAGGATGCCTTCCTCCTCGAACACGTCGAGCACCGCGAGGCCGGCCGCCGCCGCGACGGGGTGCCCGCCGAAGGTCGTGCCGTGCATGCCGGGCAGCCATTTCTCCATCACCTCCGGCTTGCTGACGATGCCGGACATCGGCAGGCCGCCCGCCATCGCCTTGCCGATCGTCATGATGTCCGGCACGACGCCGTGGATCTCGCTTGCGAAGTATTTCCCGCTCCGCCCGTAGCCGGACTGGATCTCGTCGAAGATCAGGAGGATGCCGTGCTCATCCGCGAGCTTGCGCAGCCCCTTGAGGAACGACGACGGGGGCACGACGTAGCCGCCCTCGCCCATGATCGGCTCGATGAGGAACGCCGCGACGTCCTCCGGGTAGGCGATGAAATCGAAGAGCTTCTTGATCTCCAGCAAAGCCTCCTCCGAGGCAGTCTCCGGGTCGACGGAAAGGTCGCGCGGCCCCCAGCGGAAGGGCGTCGGGTACGGCGCGAAATGGATGCCGCCGACGAGCGGCTCGTAATGCTTGCGGTATTTCGACGCCGACGCCGTCACGCTCGTCGCGCCGAGCGAGCGCCCGTGGAACGAGCCGCGGAACGCGACGATGAGCGGCCGCCCGGTCGCCGCGCGCGCCAGCTTGATCGCGCCGTCGATGGCCTCCGAGCCGCCGTTGCTGAAGAAGGTGACCGACAGATCCCCGGGCGCGATTTCCGCGATGCGCTTCGCGTACGCGAGCGTCGTCGGGTAGCTCACGAGGTTGTAGGAGGCGTCGATGCACAGATCGATCTGCTCCTTGATCGCCGCGACGACGCGCGGATGCCCGTGCCCGAGCGCGTTCACCGCGATGCCCTGCACGAAGTCGAGGTATTTCTTGCCGTCCAGATCATAGAGGTACGGGCCCTCGGCCTTCCCGACGATGATGTCCGTCGTCTTCGCCAGCGCCGGGCTCAAATACGGTTTGTAATCCTGCAATTTCATGTCACTATCCTTTCCAACAACCAAATCCCAATCCAACAAATATCACCAATCAAAATTCTCAATTCTCAATTCTACAAAGGTATCTTGCTCGTGTTCTTCCAGATCCCCATCCGCTCCGCTTCTTTGATGAGCCCCTCCCGGAAGTCCGGGTGCGCGACGCCGATGAGCCGCTCCGCGCGCTCCCACGTGGACATGCCCTTCAAGTTGGCGATGCCGTACTCCGTCACGACGAAATGCGTCGCCGCGCGGGGCACCGTCACGATCGAGCCCTCCGGCAGCCTGGGCGTGATGAGAGACTCCAGCGAGCCGTCCTTGTTTTTCCGCGTGGACGGCGTGCACAGGAAGCTCTGCCCGCCCGGCGATTTGAAAGCGCCCATCACGAAATCCAGCTGCCCGCCCGTGCCGCCGATGTGCTGCCAGCCCGCCGACTCCGAATTGACCTGGCCCCAGAGGTCCACCTGCAGGCAGCTGTTGATCGAGACCACCTTGTCGTTCGCCGCGATCACCTCGAGCGCGTTCACGTAGTCGACGGGCGCCGCGCAGCAGAGCGGGTTGTTATTCACAAAATCGTAGAGCTCCTGCGTGCCCTGCGCGAAGGTGTAGACCATGCGGCCTTTGTCGAGGTTTTTGTTGCCCGTGATCTTGCCCGCGTTGTACAGGTGCATGTAGGCGTCGACGAGCATCTCGGAGTGCACGGACAGGTCGCCGATGTCGGAATGCGCGATGAGGCTGCCGATGTAGTTTGGCAGGCCGCCGACGCCGAGCTGCAGCGTGCTGCCGCTGCCGATCCGCTCGACGACGAGCGCGCCGATCGCCTTGTCGATGTCCGACGCCCCCTTGCCCGTGATGATGGGCATGTCCACGCCCGGGCCCTCGACGATCGTGTCGATGCGGTCGATGTTGACGAAGGTCTGGATGCCCTGCACGACCGGCATCTTCTCGTTGACCTCGACGATGATCTTCTTGGCCTTGCTGAAGATGCCCCAGTATTCCGCGATCTGCGGGCCGAGGTTGAAATTGCCGTAGGCGTCCATGGGCGCGACCTGCAGCATCGCCACGTCGATGTCGCCGACCGTCTCCGCCCAGTACTTCGGGTTCTCGCGGAACTGCACGGGGATGAACCAGCAGCGCCCCTCCTTGTTCATGCGGCGGTCGGTCACGCTGAAATGCGTGCTGAGGTATTTGAACGACTTTGCGTCCGGGTCCGCCTCGAGGATCGCGGGCGGGCCGGGGTAGGCCCAGATCGTCGTGCAGATCTTCACGTCTTTGAGCTCGCCGGCGCGCTTCGCGAGCGCCTTGTCGAGGTGGACGACGAGCCCGTTGAAAAGCCCGTAATGCACCCGGTCGCCGGACTGGATGGCCTTGACGGCCTCGTCGGCGGTTTTGAGCTTTTGTTTGTAAACTGCGCTGAGTTCGCTGATCTTGATCATGACTGCCTCCTATCTACATCCCCACGACGACGGCCGTGCCCATGCCGCCGCCCGCGCACAGCGTCGCGAGCCCGTACCGGCTCCCCCGGCGTTTCATCTCGTGCAGGAGCGTGACGAGGATGCGCGCGCCGCTCGCGCCGACCGGGTGGCCGAGCGAGATGCCGCTGCCGTTCACGTTGGTGACCTCCCGGTTCAGCCCGAGGGCCTTCTCGCAGCCGAGGTACTGCGCAGCGAACGCCTCGTTGAGCTCGATGAGGTCGATGTCCCCGAGCGTGAGGCCCGCCTTCGCGAGCGCGCGCTCCGTCGCCGTGACCGGGCCGATGCCCATCACCTCGGGGTCCACGCCCACCGTCGCCACGGCGAGGATGCGGCAGAGCACGGGCGCGGACACCTCCTGCGCCTTCTCCCCCGACATCACGATGAGCCCGGCCGCGCCGTCGTTCATGCCCGACGCGTTGCCCGCCGTCACCGTGCCGTCGTCCTTGAAGGCGGGGCGCAGCTTCGCCAGCGCCTCCACCGTGACGCCGCGCTTCGGGTACTCGTCCGTATCGAAAACCGTATCGCCCTTCTTCCCCTTCACGGAGATGGGCACGATCTCCTCGCGGAACCGCCCCTCGTCGATCGCGGCGGCCGCGCGCGCCTGGCTCAGCGCCGCGAGCTCGTCCTGCTCCGCCCGCGTCACGCCGTAGCGCTCTGCGACGTTCTCGGCCGTGATGCCCATCGCGGGGCCCACGCCGAGGTTGACCAAGGAGTCCCACATCGAGTCGCGCAGCGCGAGGTCGCCAAATTTCTTCCCGTACCGCGCGTCCAAAACCATATGCGGCGCGCCGCTCATGCTCTCCGCGCCGCCCGCCATGATGCAGTCCGCCTCCCCGGCCTTGATCTGGTAATAGGCCAGCTGCACGGACGACATCGACGAGGTGCAGTTGCGGTGCAGCGTGATGCCCGGCACCGAGGTCGGCAGCCCCGCCTTCACCGCCGCGACGCGCGCGAGGTTGTTCTCCATATACGTCTTTTGGTAGTTGCAGCCCCAGAAGACCTCCTCGAGCAGCGCCGCGTCGATGCCGGCCCGCTCGACGAGCGCCTGCATGACCGGGATCGAGAGGTCCAGGGCGGTCAGCCCCCTGAACTGCCCGCCCATCGTGCCGATCGGGGACCGGCAGGCGGCCGTGATGACGACGTCCCTACTCATAGTCGTAGAATCCTTTCTTCGTTTTCTTCCCGTACGCGCCCTGCGCATAGCGCTCCACGAGCGCCGGGCTCGGCTTGTCGGCGAGCGCGCCCGACATGCGGTACTTCTCCATCAGCACGTCGTATTCAAGGTCGATGCCCGTCAGGTCGAGCAGCTCGAACGGCCCCATCGGGTGCCCGAGGCCGTTCTTCACGGCGAGGTCTATCTCCGGGATACCGGCCACCCCCTGATCCAATAAATAACACGCCTCCTTCGTGATCGCGCTGAAAATGCGGTTGACGACGAAGCCGTAGATCTCTTTCTGGATCATCACCGGCGTCTTGCCGAGGGCCTCGCAAAATTCGAACGCGGTCTGCGCCGCCTGCTCCGCCACGTGCGGCCCTTTGACTACCTCGACGAGCTTCATCACGAGCGCCGGGTTGAAGAAGTGCATGTTCAGCACGTTCTCCGGGTGCTTCACGGCGCCGCAAAACCGGGAGCTGACGATGTAGGAGCTGTTGCTCGCGTAGATGCAGCCCTCCGCCGTGTGCCGGTCCGCCTCGGCGAGGACCTTCTGCTTGACCTCCGTGATGTCCGCCACCGCCTCCACGACCATCTGCGCATCCTTGGCCGCCTGCCCCAGGTCGTTCGTAAACGCCAGCCGCCCCCGCGCGGCGGCCGCGTCCTTCTCTTCCATCTTGCCCTTTGCGACGGATTTGGCGAACCAGCCGTCCGCGAACGCCGAAACGCTCTCGATCGTGTGCAGCTCGTCCTCCTTCGGCGTGAAGCAGCAGACGGGGAACCCGTGCGCCGCCACGAGGACGGCGAGCTGGCTGCCCATCGTCCCCGCGCCAAGGACGGCCACCTTTTGGATATCCTTCACCTTCATCTCATGCAAACCTCCTCATCTCTCATCTCTTCCTCTCTATAGTATGGCCCGCGCGTAGAGCGCCGCGCCGAGCGCGCCGGCCATCTGCGGCCACTCGGGGACGACGATCTCCGCGCCCAGTTCCTTCCCGATGCACGCGGCGAGCGCGCTGTTGTTGGCGCTGCCCCCCGTCATGCAGACGACGGGGACGATGTCGACCCGCTTTGCCAGGCCCGCGATCCGCTCTGCGACCGAGGCGTGGATGCCCTTCGCGATGTCCGCCTTGGACCCGCCGCCGGCGAGCTGGGAGATCACCTCCGACTCCGCAAAGACCGTGCACGTGTTGCTGATGCGGATGTCCGTGCCGGACGCCGCCGCCAGATCCGGCAGGGCGTCCGTGCCCACGCCGAGCACGTGCGCCATGACCTCGAGGAAGCGGCCCGTGCCGGCGGCGCATTTGTCGTTCATTGCGAAGCTCTGGATGCGGCCATAGCCGTCGAGGCTGATGGCCTTCGCGTCCTGCCCGCCGATGTCGATGATCGTCCGCGTCTTGGGGACGAGCGCCCGGGCCCCCTTCGCGTGGCAGCTGAGCTCCGCGATCTCCTCGTCGGCGCCGGGCACGAGCTTGCGCCCGTAGCCGGTCGCGACCGTGCAGGCGATCTCGGAGGCCTCCGTGCCCGTCTCGGCGAGCACCGTCTCGATGACGTCCGTCGCCACGCCGACGCCGGTGTGCTTCAGCCAACGCGCCACAACGACCCCCTCGTTGTCCACGATCACCGCCTTGGAAGCCGACGACCCGATATCCACTCCGAGGTATTTCATCCTGTCACCCAAACCGCAGCATCTCCGAAAACGTCTGCACGCGCGTCCGGAGCCCTTCCGCACCGGCCATGTTCTGCTCGACCTCCACCGGCAGGAGCGGGATGCCCGCAGCCGCGAGCTCCTTGCTGTAGAGCGGGAAGTCAAACTCCTCCGGGTCGCAAAACTTCATCATGCAAGCGATCACGGCCCTGGCGCCGTGCGCTTCGCACAGCTCGATGAGCCGCTTCCCGCGCCGCTTCTCGTCGTCGTAAAGCAGGGAGCAGCCGTCCACGCCCACGAAACGCATCGCGAGCCGCCGCGCCGCAGAGCCGCCCGCTTCCGGCCCCGGCACGTCCGCGCGGAACTGCAGGCTTTCGTGCACGAGGTCGTCGGCCGCAACATAGAAGCCATAGTCGGGGAGCAGCTCGAGGAAGGCGTTCGGCTCGGCCATGAGGCCCGTGAGCACGACGCCGGTCTTGCCCTCCCGCTCGTCCGGGATCTGCCCGAGCGCGTCGTTGAGCGCGGCGAGGATTTCCGTGTAGTCCTCCTTGCGCATGAAATACGCCGCCTTGAGGACGCCGTGCCGCGCCGCCGCCGGGATGGTCCAGGGGTGCTGCGCGGCGGCAAGGGAAAACCGCCTCGCCTCCGCGCGGTACGCGCCGAACACCGCGATGCTCTTTTCCAGCGCCTCCTCCGTGACCGGCCGGCCGCCGAACGCGCCGAGCGCCTCCGCGAGGCGCGCAAACGCGCTTTCGAGGAAATCGAGCGCCGCCGGGTCCTTCCGGTTCTGCGGGCAGACGAAGGGGATGGAGGGCAGCGCCGGCACGGCCACCTTCCACACCTCCTCGATGCATTTGAGCGTGTCGCAATACGCCGTCGTGATGACAGCCGTCAATCCGTCGTAGACGCCGGTCATGCCATTTTCCACATTGGCCTTCATGACCGAGCAGCAGAAGGCCTGCAGGTATTTCGTGGATTCCACCGCGTTTTTCCGGCCGCCCCACAGGCCGAAGGGCACCATGCCCGCCGCATGGACGACCTCGTCCGGCGTGAGCACGGGGAAGCAGCCGACGACTTTCCGCCCGCCCGCCAGATGCGCGCGCAGCGCGGCCTTCGGGTCGGCCGCCACGTCTATCAAAAGCTGCGCCAGGCGTTTCGCTTCCTGCTGCACAGTGTCCGTCATGCCCCCACCCCCTTTCTCGCCGCCATCGTCTCCGCGAGCGTCTGGATCCGCGTCTCGTACTGCGCGAGCGAAAACGCGCGCGGGTCCGTCTGGTCCCCGTCGAAGAGCACCGTCGGCACGCCCGTGCGCGCCTCCACCTGCCGAGCTGTCTCCAGCTGCCGGAAGTCCATGAACTTGCAGCTGCGGTTCGAGTGGAAGATCACGCCGTCAAGCGAAAAGGTTTCCACGAGGCCGGCGATGTTATTGACGCCGAAGTCGAGATTGCGGTTCACGTAGTTGGAGCTGTACGCCCGCGCCATCCCGTCGAGGTCCCCGGCTTCGTAGAGGATCGTCCACGAGTCCGGGTAGGTCGACGTGACCATGTTGATGCCGTATTTCTTCAGCACCTTGTAGGTGTCGGAGAGGTAGGGCCAGCAGGCGATGCCATCCCAGAGGATGCGATACTTCTCCTCCGCGTCCTTCCAGGGGCCCGCGCCGCGCGCCTTCTTCTCCTCGAGCTCGGCCGCCCAGCGCCGGAAGATCTCCGTGCCGTCCGCCTTGCCGCGCATGCACACGATCGCGGCCATGTAGTTGAACAGCTCGAAGCCGTTCATCGGCGAGGGCTTCGCCGCCGCGACGAGGCTCGCCTGCTTCCACCACCGGGCCGTCTCCGTGGAGACGCGCATCACTTCTCGGAACCGGTCCTCGTCGAAGCGCGCCCCCGTGATCTCTTCGAGCCGCCGGATCGCAGAGAGGATCTGCGCCTTCATATAGCGCACGCTCCCCTCCTCCACCTCGTAGGTGTGGTTGAACGGCATGTCAAACAAGATCATTGGCACCCCGAGCTCCTTCGCGATGTTCTCATACCATTTGATGACCGTGTTGCAGATGTTGCTGCAGCAAAAGATCAGGTCCGGGAGCGGGATGTTGCCGGCCGGGCTCGACAGCAGCTCCATATACCCGAGGTTGACGCGGGCGTACGAGCAGATATCGACCGAATAACCATTCGCCTCCGACCGCGCGAGGAAGCCTTCCGCGTTTTTGCGCGCGCCGATCGCAGCCGCGTGGTTTTCCGGGTAGACGGTGGTGATGCCCATCGTCTCGAGGAGCTCCTGCGGGGAGATCGACGTCGCCCAGGCGACGAGCTTGCCCTCCCGCTTCGCGGCTTCCGCTTCGCTGTAATGCGCCGCGAGCAGCCTGTCAAGCATTTGTTTTGACGTCTCTTGTTCCATGTCACCCTCTCAACAGCCAGACAAGCCCCATCGAGATCTCCGGCACGTAGGTCACGACGGCGAGCACCGCGAGCAGCGCGAAGAGGAACGGCAGCAGATACCGCAGGATCTCTTCTATCTTGATGTGCGCGACGGCCGACGCCACAAACAGGTTGCAGCCGTACGGCGGCGTGACGAGGCCGATCATCAGGTTGATCGTCATGAAGACGCCGAAATGCACGGGGTCGATCCCGTAGCTGACCATCGTCGGCAGCAGGATCGGCGCGAGGATGATGCAGGCTGGGATGTTGTCGAGGATGCAGCCGAGCAGGAGCAGCAGCAGGTTGACGATGAGCAGGAAGACGACCTTTTGGTCCGTGATGTCGTTGATCAGCGCCATGAGCTGCGACGGCACGCGCTCCATCGTCAGGTAGGCCGCGAACACCGTCGCGGGGCCGATCAGGTAGGTCGTGATGCCGTTGATGGCCGCCGTGTTCAGGATCGCCTTGTACAGGCCTTTCCAGCTGATCTCCTTGTAGACGAAGAGGCTCACGACCACGGCGTAGGCGACGCCGATGACGGAGGCCTCCGTCGGGGAGAAGACGCCCGCGTAGATGCCGCCGAGGATCACGACCGGGGCGAGCAGAGCGAACTTCGCTTCCCAGATGCCCTTCGCGATTTCGCGCAGGCTCTTCTTGCCGACGCCCGGGATGTGGTTTTTCTTGCAGAGTACGTAGTTTGCGATGATGATGCCGATGCCCATGAGGATGCCGGGCAGGATGCCCGCGATGAACAGGTCGCCGACCGAGGTCTGCGTGACGACGCCGTAGATGATGAAGGGGATGCTCGGCGGGATGACCGCGCCGATCGTGCCGGAGCTCGCGCAGATCGCCGCGCTGTAGCCGACCTTGTAGCCCTTCCGGGTCATCTCCGGGATCATGATGGAGCCGATCGTGGAGACCGTCGCCATCGCGGAGCCGGAGATCGCGCCGAAAAACATGCACGCGACACCGACGCAGGCACCGAGGCCGCCCGTCGCAAAGCCGACGACATTTGCCACGGCGTCCACGAGTCTTCGGGCGATGCCTCCCGCGCTCATGATGACGCCCGCGCATATGAAAAACGGGATGGCCATCATCGGGAACGAGTTGACGCCTGCGGTAGAATACTGCCCGATCATGACGAAAAGAGAATGGTCGCTGTAGAAGAACATCGTCAACCCGACCGCGCCCGCAATCGCAAAACCGACCGGCACGGAAAGGGAGATCAGGATGAACATCGTGACAAAGAGGAAAAATATGCTCATTTCGCCACCACCCCCTCTGCATAGGGATCTTCGTCGGGGTCTTCCCCGCGCTCGATCTTGTACTGGCGTTCCAAATGGGCCTCCCAGTCGGGGTCCTTGACTTTCCGGACGAGTTCTGCGACGACGCGGATGCCCATGATGAACGAGCCGATCGGGCAGGCCAGAAAGATGATCCACATTGGAAACCGCATCGCCGGGGAGAGTGAGCCGATGTCGAAAGTCGAGTGCATGAACGAAAAGCCAGTCTTGACCAGCAGCGCGAGGATGCAGAGCGTGATGACGTCTGCCACGATCGAGACCGTACGCTTCGGCATGTTCGCAAACCGGTCCGTCAGGACCGTGACCTTGATATGCTCGCCGCGTTTCTGCCCCAGGCTGATGCCAAGCCAGCTGAACCAGATGAACAGGAACCGGGCAGCCTCTTCGCTCCACGAGAGTGAATTGTTGAATACGTACCGCATGATGACCTGCATGAAAATAATGACGATGGATACCGAGAGCGTCAATACCAGAAAGTACTCCTCGAAATGGTCATACACGTATTTGAGTTTCTTTATCATGAGCCTGTCTCCCTCCAACGGGAGCGCCAGCGGGCGGCGCTCCCATCGTTTCCTTTTTTCAGAGCGTGTCAGGCAAGCTCTTTGCCGACAGCGGCTTCAAATTCTTCGAAGACGTCCTCCCCGACCTTTTCCTTGAACTGCGTGTAGAGCGGCACTTCCTTCTCCGCGAACAGCGCTTTGTTTTCCGGAGAGACCTCGTTGACTTCCACTCCCTCCTCGGCGATCAGGTCCACATACTCCTGCTCCATCTCGATGGTGCCGGCGTTGTGGTCGTCCTGCAGGTATTTCTTGCCGCACTCCAGAAGGATCGTCTGGTACTCCGCCGGGAGGTCATCGAAGACTTCCTTCTTGATGACGTTCGTGCTCATGCTGTACACGTGGCCCGTCAGGCTGTAGTATTTGTGGACCTCCGCAAAATTCGCCGTGTAGAACAGGATCGGCGGGTTGTCATTGCCGTCCACGACGCCCGTCTGCACCGCAGTGTAGATGTCCGAGAAGCCCATCGGCGTCGGGTTGAAGCCGAGCAGCTTGAACATTTGAATATAGACTTCCGAGTCCATCGAGCGGATCTTGATGCCCTGGCAGTCGTCCGGCGTGTTGATCGGGCGGACGTTGTTGCCGAAATTGCGCGAGCCGTCGAACATCCAGCCGAGGACGACATAGCCATCGTCCTCGATCCACTGTCCGCACAGATCCCCGAGCGGGCCGGCTTCCGCTTCGACGAACGCCTCCGGCGAATCATACAGGAACGGCAGCGCAAACAGGCTGTACTTCTGATCGAGCACCGTCTCAAAAGTAGGCAGCGAGAGGCAGCCCATCTCGATGGTCCCCGTCTCCATGCCCTGCAGGATCGTGACCTCGTCGCCCAGCTCGCTGTTCGGATAGATCTGGATTTCAAGGCCTCCGTTTGTCTGCTCCTCGACCGCTGCCTTGAATTTCTCGAGCGAATCCTGCGTGTGCGAGTCCGTCGTCTCGACGTGCGGGATCTTCAGGACTTTCTTTTCCCCTGACGTGGTCGGCGTCTCCGTCGAACCGATATCCACCGGGGCGGCCGAGCCGTCCACCGCGGCATCCCCGCTGCCCCCGCCGCCGCACGCGGCGAGCGTCACGACCATCGCGCCCGTAAGTGCGATGGCTGCCAATTTCTTAAATAACTTCCCTTTCATAACCCTTCTTCTCCTTCCATTTCCGGGTGCTGGCTTACCTGTCCAAGCCGGCCAATTGCTTGAACTTCTCCACTGAATTGATCCGGATCCCGAGCGCTTTCGCGATGCGGAACTTGGCCTCCATGCCGATGTTGGAGTCCGCGTAGGGCTCCACGTGCGGCAAGCCGAATCCTCTTTCCATCCTCACGTCTGTCATGGTGATCACGTCGCAGATTTGCTCGACGGTGAGACCCAGTTTTTCGGCCACGAACTGCTTGGCGGCATCGATTCTCAATTTCTTCGCGAGCTGCACGCGCATTACCATGTCTCCGGTAGTACGTGTGCCGCCCATGCCGGCAGCCAGTACGTGGGTCGCCTCGGTACCGAGAGGGTCGCCCACGCCGATCTAAAGCCCGTCCATATTGCAGATCTCGATCAGGCATTTGTCAACCCTCGACGAGATATCCTCGGGGATGCTCTCGTTCATCGGGATGCCGCAGACCCCCATGCCCGCGTTCGCGTGGAGCGGGATCTTGGCGACTTTCGAACATTCTTTGAGGAACGTGCACGTCCGGGCGATGTTCCACGCCGAGGACATGCTCGTGTTCGTGTTGACGACGGGCCCGAAGAGCGAGGCCCCCGCCTCCTCCGCGAGCTCGACCTGTCCATGCGCGTACAGGCCGGCGAGCCTCTTGCCCTTGTAGGTGAGCTTGCCGTGCATGCCGAGCACGAACTCGCCGGACATGCCGATGGAGACGGCGAGGTTCGGAAACTTCTCCTTGACGATCTCGGTGGCCGTAAGCGCCGCGAGGAAATCCGCGTCGCCGGCCGCGCCGACCGTGTCCAGATGGATGGCGTCGCCGCCGACGGCGTCCACCTGCTCGGCCATGTAGACGATGTCGCGGACCGAATGCTCGACCGCCTCTTCCTGGGCGGCGCGCGCCTCGTCGATCTTGCCCTCCGGGAGCAGCACGGCCCAGTTGTCCACGGGGCCGTCCGGCTTCGTGTAGAAGCCGAGGTTCGGCATGGCGCCGTACAGCAGGGGCAGCGTCGTCTTCATGAGCGCGTTCTTCAGCACGCCCGCCTCGCGCTTCGCGATGCCCTTGACCGTCTTCCAGTTGTAGTCCTCGAGGCCGACGTCGATGGAGTCCGCGCCGAGCACGCGCTCGTGGATCATCGACTGCACGCTGCGCTCGATGGGCAGCGCGCATTTCGCGTTGAATTTGTGCGAGCCGCTGTCGCTCGTCATGACGATCTTCTTGTCGAACGGCACGCTGACCACGCCGCCGCCGCCGTCCATCGTCATGACATCGTAGATATGCTGCTTCTCGTCCTCCGTCAGGGCCGGGACCTTCCCGCGGCGCACCGCGTCCGCGACGCCGTCCTCGATGTCGTCCATGATCTCCTGGCCGGTCATGCGGACGAGGTCGCCGTCCCCCATGCGGGTGATAAACTTCTTCTCTTCTGCCATCACAGCCTCCTTCCCAATGAAACAGGTTCCATCTCTCTGCCGTGAGAAATGGTATTTGCAAGTTCCGTTCCAACCCGAGAAAAAAGTTTTTGGAAATTTCAGAACCATTACAATCTTGTGGCCGCATAGGCAAAAAAACCGCGATTTCAAAAAAATCGTTGGCAAAATTGCATCACCCCGCGAGCCGCTTTAGGCAAAATTGCCTACGGACGGCGTTTGGTGCATGGTATAGAATAACGCTATGCCTATTTTGCTGGAAGACGATTTGAACGTAAGACTCCCCGCCATGGCGCGCGTGCGACAGCTCTTCGACAAGGAGGAGATAGAGGACCTCGAAGCAGGCGTGCGCGCGGCGCTGTCCGCGCCTGACATCGCGGGCCTTATCCGCGCAGGCCAGAAGGTGGCCGTGGCGGTCGGCAGCCGGGGCATCAGCCGCCTCGAGGAGATCGTGCGCACCGTGGTGGAATGCCTGAAAGAGCGGGGCGCACAGCCCTTCGTCATCGCGGCCATGGGCAGCCACGGCGGCGGCACCGCGGAGGGCCAGCGCGAGGTGCTCGCCGGCTACGGCATCACGGAGGCGCGCGTCGGCGCGCCCGTCGTCTGCGACATGGACACGGTTCTCATCGGGAGGACGGGCGGCGGCGTAGAAGTCTTCACCGACCGCGTCGCGCTCGAAGAGGCCGACATGACGGTGCTGATCAACCGCGTCAAGCCCCACACGGATTTCAACGGGCCGGTCGAGAGCGGGCTGTGCAAGATGGCCGCGATCGGGCTCGGCAACCACCACGGCTGCGTGACGATGCACCGGGCCGGCTTCGACGCGTTCCACGCGCTCATCCCGGAGGCGGCGGCGCTCGTCTTCGAAAAGAGCACGATCGGCTTCGGCCTCGCAATCGTCGAGAACGCCGCGGACCGCACGGCCTATGTCGAGGCGATCCCGGCGGCGCGCATCCTCGCCGAGGAGCCGCGGATCTTCGCGGACGCCGAACGGCGCATGGCGCGCCTTTTCATCCCCGAGATCGACGTGCTCATCGTCGAGAAGATCGGCAAGAACATCTCCGGCGCGGGCATCGACCCAAACATCGTCGGGCGCTTCGGCCCGAAGGCGGAGAAGCCCGGCATCCCGAAATCCGCGCTCATGGTGATTCTGGATCTCACCGAGGAGACGCACGGCAACGCGCTCGGCGTCGGCTTCGCGGACATCACGACGAAAGCCGTGCTCGAAAAGATGGACTTCGAATCGACCTACGCCAACGCGATCGCGAGCGGCAACCTCGTGTGCGCCGCGCTCCCGCCCGCGATGGCGGACGAGAAGGAGGCCATCGCGGCCGCCGTCAAATTTTGGGGCGGCGAGCCCGCGTCCTGCCGCATCGTGCGCATCAAAAACACGCTCGAAGTGGAGGAGATCCTCGTCTCCGAGAACCTCCTCCCTTTCATCCGAAAAAACCCCGAAAGATTCACTTTGCTCTGAAGGCCTTCTTCTCGGCGAGCTCCGCCGCAGCCTCCTCGACGATCGCGTGGATCGCCTTCGCGACGCCCGGCTCGAGCGGCGCCGGCTGGTGTGAAGCAAGCAGCTTGACAGCCTCCTCGTGCGCGCGCTGCGCCATGTCCTTGCGCCCGTCGCGCTCCCACGACTCGTACATCCGCCGCTCGATGAGCGTGCTGGTCGACGTCTCCTGGCGCATGTATTTCAACGTGTGCCGCTGCCCGAGGTATTCGCCGGCGGGCCCTACCGCCTCGATCACCTTCACGGCCAGCGTGTCGTCGTTGAACCGGATCCCCTCCATGATGCGCCTTGTCATCTTGATGATCTCCGCGTCGATCAGCAGCTGTTCGTAGCTCATGGTCATCCCCATATCCAGCATCCCAGCGCCGTATATGATGCTACTCCCCGCAATGGCCGGGAGGAGCGTGCTCATGGTCTTCTCGTGGCCGATCTGCGCGTCTATGACTTTGCTGTCCCCCTACGTCCCGCCGACGTAGGTCGGGATGCCGTAGTATTTGCCGATCTCCGAGACCGCCGCGCCCACCATGGCGTGCTCCGGCGCGCCGACGGGCGACGTCGCGAGCTTCAGGTCCATGATCGTCGTCGAGCTCCCGTAGCACACGGGCGCGCCCTTCGCCGCGAGCTGCGACAGGACGACGCCCGCGAGGATCTCGCAATTGGTCGTGAGGATCGTGCCGGCGAGCGTGACCGGCGTCGTGCCGCCGCACAGCCCCATCGACAGGATGTTGACGGGCACGCCCGCCTTCGCCATCTCGATGATGATCTCCGCGCCCGTCTCGTGGAGCTCCAGCGGGCTGTTCGGGCACGCGCCGCTCGAGATGATCGGCCGCTCCTTCAGCTTGTCCGCGCCGCCCGCCACGAGCGCCGCCATCTCGAGGTAGCGCCGGATGTTGTCCTTGCCCTCGCAGTGCTGCGAGAAATGCTTCGAGGTGTTGTTGAACAGCGCCTCCGCCTCGTACAGCTCCTTGATCTCCGGCTCCACGTCCGTGGCCGCGACGGGCAGCGTGATGCGCTGGATCTCCGGGATGCCGTCGATGAAGCGCGTGATGTCGCACAGATCCTGGAGCGTCGTCTCGCGCCGCTCCCCCGTCTCGATGTCCTGGATCTCGATGCCCGTCGTGAAATTTGTGATGATCACGTTCTTGCCGCCGCAATGCAGATCGTTGTCCGGCGTCCGCCCGTACATCGTGTACTCGGCCGGCGCCGAGCCGATGCAGTCGTTGACGAGGTTCGCCGGGAACTTCACCATATTCGCCTCCGCGTCCACCTCGCAGCCCGCCGCCCGGTAGTACTCGTGCGCCTCCTCGCCGAACACGCGCACGCCGTACTCGCCCATCAGCGTGAGCGTCGCGTCGTGCAGCGCCTGCAAGTCGTCCACGCTCATCACGGAGTAGCCAAACGAAAGATCCTTGTAATTGTTATTGAACATGCGTCCACCTCCTTCAATGCCTGATGATTCTTGAGGTATGCAAAGGACGTGCCAAGACCCGGCGCAGCCTATATTTTCAGCTTCTTCATTTTGCGAATAATAGTGGACTGGTCGACTTCGAGCGCCTCCGCCATCTTGCGGCTGGATCCGTATTTGCGTTGCGCGTTGCGGAGGACCTCGCGCTCGTAGGCCTCCATCTGCTCCTGGAGGGTGCCGCCCCTCTTCTCTTCGGCGCGGCGGGCGAGGTCGCCGCTGATCCACGGCAGGTCGTCGAGCTGCAGATATTCGTTGTTGCTCAGCACGACCATGTTCTCGATGACGTTTTTCAGCTCGCGGATGTTGCCCGGCCACGGGTACTCCTCGAGCATCTTCAGGACCTCGTAGGTGATCTTCTTGTCGAGGCCGTACAGCTTGTTGTAGTGCCGGAGGAAGCGGATGGTCAGCATGTCGATGTCCTTCGGGCGCTCGCGCAGCGGCGGGATCTCGATGCCGATCACGCTGAGGCGGTAGTACAGGTCCTCGCGGAAGAGGCCGGCCGCCACCTGCTCCTTCAGGTCCTTGTTCGTCGCCGCGATGACGCGGAAGTCGACGGGGATGATCTTCTGCGAGCCGAGGCGCATGATCGACGTCGTCTCGAGCGCGCGCAGCAGCTTCACCTGCAGGTTGAGGTCGAGCTCGGAGATCTCGTCGAGGAAGAGCGTGCCGCCCTCCGCCGCCTCGATGAGGCCGACCTTGCCGCCCCGGACCGCGCCCGTGAAGGCGCCCTCCTCGTAGCCGAAGAGCTCGGACTCCATGAGGTTCTCGGGGATCGCGCCGCAGTTGACGGCGATGAAGGGGTTGGCGCTCCGGAGGGCGCTGCTCTTGTGGATGAAGTTTGCGAGCACGTCCTTGCCCGCGCCGGACTCGCCCGTGATGAGGACCGTCGTGTTGAAGTTTGCGATCTTCTCCCCGATCTGGAACAGCTGGCGCGTCTTCTGGTCCGCCGCGACGATCTCCCCCATGCCCGGCGAGACCAGGTCATCCGGCTCGCGCGACGCGTCGAAGAACAGCCGCTCCATCTCCTTCGCCTTCGACAGCTCCTCGCGCAGCTCGTAGATCTCGGAGATGTCCCGCGAGTTCAGCACGACCTTCTTGATGCGCTCCTTCTCGTCGAAGATCGGCACGCCCGTGACCATGATGTTTTTGCCGTGCCTGGTCGTGTGGTGCATCGAGATCGCCCGCCGCTGCTCGATGACCATGAGCGCCACCGAGTCCTTCATCCAGACCGGGTTGATGAACTCGCGCATATTGTGCCCCATCAGCTCCTCGCGCTGGAGGTTGGTGTTGCGCACGTACGAATCGTTCATGAGCAGCACGTTGCCCTTGCCGTCCGTCACGAGGATGCCGTCGAAGGAGTTCTCGATGATCTCCTGCAGCTCCGCGAGCACGCGCTTCGTGTTGTCGAGCTCCGACGCGAGCGAGATCACGCGGCTGTCGTAGACGATGAAGATGTAGGTGGACTCGGGCGTGCCGTCCGCCTTCTGGCTGACGTCGTGGATCACGCGCACGAAGATCGGGCTGCCGTCGTACTCCAGCTGGCGGATCACGTCTTCGTCGATCGCGCACGTGCAGTCGCTCAGCTCCGGGAACACGTCGAAGATGCTCCTGCCGACCACGTCCTCGCTGCGGATGGCCGCCAGGGAGTCTTTCGAGATATAAAAATACTCGACAAGAAACGCGGCGTTTGTAAAGAAAATACCGTTCAGGAAATTCTCGGTTAGATTGCCGCCATGCACGGACTCCTCCATCAAACCAATCTCCTCATGCAAAACTGTTTGCCCACAATGAATAGGAAAAGAGTATAGCGCAAAAAAACGAAAAAATCAAAGCCGGGAGGCGAAGAGGAAGAAAAAATCAGTGGGCTAAATCTATATATTTTTCTGTACATTTAGCCCGACGTTTCTTATTTTACAATAACGAAATCCATTGATTTTTTGCGAATATATGTTATTCTGTTCAATATAAATGCGTGATTGATCGGGCTAAATCTATATATTTTTCTGTACATTTAGCCCGTCGTTTTGGAAAGCGGAGAAAATCGGAATGCATATTGTCGGCAGAAAACAAGAGATTGCGGCATTGAGATCTTATCAGGAGTCGAAGAAACCGGAGTTTGTGGTCGTGTACGGGCGCCGGCGCGTGGGCAAGACGTTTTTGGTCAAGGAGGTCTTCGAAAACGGGTTTTGCTTCTATTGCACAGGGCGCAAGAACGAGGACGAAGACGAAAGGCCGACGGAGGCTTTGGGCAAGCAGCTTTCGGCCTTCCATGAAGCCCTGGTCAAATACGGGGGCAGGGGCATCGAGCGCAAGGACAATTGGTTTGACGCGTTCCTGCAATTGGAACAGCTGATTGAAAACACGAAGGGCACAGGGAAGAAGGTGATCTTCATCGACGAGATGCCCTGGCTCGACACGCCGGGATCCGGCTTCCTGTCCGCCTTTGAGTATTTCTGGAACAGCTTCGCTTCGTCGCGGCCGGACATCCTGCTCATCGCATGCGGGTCGGCGACGTCCTGGATCGTGAAAAAATTATTTGAAAATACCGGCGGGCTTTTCAACCGCGTCACGAAGCGGATGCACCTCGCGCCGTTCACGCTCGCGGAAACGGAAGCATACTTCGAGGATCGCGGCATCGTGATGGGGCGCTATCAAATGGTGGAGAGCTATATGATATTCGGCGGGATCCCGTTTTACCTGGATCTGTTCGAGAAGAAATACGGGCTCGCGCAAAACGTGGACCTCCTGTGCTTCGGCGAGGATGCGTTGCTGCGCGGCGAGTATCGGAGCCTTTTCGCCACGCTGTTCCGGGATTCGGAAAACCACCACCGCATCGTCCGGGCACTTGCGTCCAAGGCCGCGGGGTTGACCCGGGAGGAAATCGTGAAGGCTTCCGGCGTGGCCAACAACGGGCATCTGACGGAGGCGCTGGAGGATCTGGCGCTTTGCGGGTTTGTGCGGAAATATCAGGCGTTCGGAAAAAGGGGGAAGGGGGCGGTCTACCAGCTGTCGGATCCGTACACCCTGTTCTACCACCGCTTCATCGCCGACGGGAAGGTGACCGACCCAAATTTCTGGGCGAACGGGTACGGCGGCGGCGCGCAGAACGCGTGGCGCGGCTACGCGTTTGAGCAAGTATGCCTTGCGCACGTCCAGCAAATCCGGCAAGCGCTCGGCATCGGCGGGATCGTGGTGAACAGCTCGGCCTGGCGCAGCGCGGCCGGCACGCCCGGCGGCGCGCAGATCGACCTCGTCCTCGACCGCGCGGACCGCGTGATCAACCTCTGCGAAATGAAATTTTCGACGCGGGAGTTCGAGATTGACAAGGCATACTGCGCGAAGCTCGAGAGCAAGGCGCGGGCGTTCGCCGCCGAGACGAAAACGAACAAGACGCTGCACACCACCTTTGTGACGACCTACGGCGTCAAACACAACAAATACCGCTACGCGGCGCAGTCGGAAGTCGTGATGGAGGATCTGTTCCAGTGATACCTTCGAAAGAAAAACTGAGCCGTCCCTATGCCTTGCTGGAGGCCCGCGAATGCAACGAGTCGTTCGATCTATTCGTGGAGCTGACGTACTACGCCAGGGTCGTGTGCGAGCTGGATGTGCCGGAGGAGGTGCGGCGCGGGGCGGCCGTCGTATTCGCGTGCATCAACGGGCCTGCGCTCGCGGATCCCGGCTTCGTAGGGATGCTGCGGCGGCTCGAAGCGGAGGGGAAGCCCCTCTTCAAGATCTACATCAACGAGGCACCGCCGGGGGAGCTCGCTTTCGAGGACGACGCCCTGTACGAGAAGCTCTCCGCGATCATCGACGCCTACGGCTGCCGCATGGACCCGCATGAGGAGTTTCTGTGAATGTTGTTGTTGAATACCCCAAAGGAGGGTTTCGCCAAGGCGATCGGGGCGGGCGAGGGGCTTGACGCGCGGGCTGTATGATTGATACGGGCAAGCGGTTGATTTTTCGCTGTAACACGTAGAAAAATAGCATCCAAGGGCTATTGCAATTTTCGAAATATAGCTGTAACATTTCAATGTAAATGCGGATTTTTTAAGGGTGAGCCGCAGCAGTTGACGTGTTATCGGTCAAGGAGAGGTGATGAAATGTTTCTTCGTATTCTTTCTTACGTAGGCGTATGTGGGATTGCGCTGGCCATCGGGCTGTACTTCGGCGGGCAAAAGGAGCGCGCGGGGCAGGAGGAGGCGGCCGCGCTGCAGGCGGCGGGGACGACCTCGGTCCGACTGCAGTACGACGCGTCGCTGTTCGCGGGGCCGGCCTGGAACGACCTGTGGGAAGACGGCGACGAGGCGTGGAC